>JAXJUF010000059.1:0-33244 GCA_036309185.1 Acutalibacteraceae bacterium | reverse complement strand
ATGTCGCTTTTTAACGCTTATACTAGGGCTTGTTTGAAAAATCAAAAGCACTGTCTATTTTGCCCCGAAATCGGTGATTTCTGCGTTGAAAATCCCTCGATTCGTAACAAAAATTCAGCACTTTTTCTTTTTTCAAACAAGCCCTAATTCCTGTTTAAACGCTAGAAATAGATTGTTGAGCAGAATTTGCTCAGAACGAGGACGACAACGCAGGCACGCTGACGATTGTTAATGAGAAGGACGAAGTGCTGAGTGAATTCTACCGATAAGATGTCTAGTGTTTAAATAGATATTAGTATTAAATATACACGATTAGGGAGTATCTGAAACAGAAAAATAACTGAATATTTCGCTAATATGAGGCAAGTTCGAGCGAAAAAACGAATATTGACGGTATTTCGAGTATTTTTTGCGAAGAAATTGCCCGTATTAGTAGAAATAGACAGTTGTTTTGAGCTTTCAGATATTCCCTAATAGGTAATGCTAAAACATAAATGAAGATCTAGCCTAATTTTGCATGCTTAAATCTCAAAAAATTAGCAATTGATTTGATGAACGTAGAGCTTAATTTCCATTGCTTTTTTATTAATACTGTTATTTCAATAACAAAGCAGGACTTTCTTAACATCGAAAGTCCTGCTTTGTTTACTGTTTGAGACTTGCAGAATTAAATTTTGTAAGTCTTTTTATTTAAAATATGTTTGTTAATCGCTTTTTCATAGCTAATACCCAATCCTTTGGTAGCTTATTAGGGCGTAATATAGTTAATGCATATGCAATCTCTGTGAGCAAATCACAGTTAAATGACAGCATACTTGAATATCTTATTCTATTACTATCTACCTTTTCGTTAGAGGTATTGCTTATATGCTCCACCATTAGGTGCTGTATAAGCATAATCTCGCATAAATAATTTTTTGTTGGGTCATCAAGTCTTATATGTTCAAGCTGATGAATAGCCGACCAATCAAATTGTGCTAAATCACTTGTGTGTAATTTATATCTCTGACTTCTAGGTGTACTGAATATCCATTCCACAAGCAGGAATGCTACGATACAGCCTATTGCAACATAAGCTATTTTTAATAATGCCTCTGGACTTATACAAGCTGATGGGAATAAAACTGCTGATAAAAGCTGAGTGGAAAACGCAACGTTTGCAAATGTACTTTTAGAGGTTACCAAACAAAGAACAGCAGTGATAAACGCAACAGGTATACGTGCATCAAATGGGAAAATCTTCAACATACACATATAAACAACTGAAACAGCTATTATACCAACTGTACCTGTAATAGTAGCTTTAATTCTTTTATCGTAAGGTATTGACAAAACAGTTAATGCTGTAATAGGACAAAGCACCACATCTGATATAGTTAAAATATCAGAAAGTGTAGCACATATTGTAACAACAATTGCCATTTGCAATGCATTACGTAGATTATATGATGTTATGGTAAATCGTTTTTTCAATACAGATGTTCTAAATTTAACAGCCTCTTTAACGCTTGTTTTTATTACAGGCTTACCTCTGTATTTTAAGTAGCTTGATAATGTTAATATGTACTTTTTCCATAGTGATGATAATTGAGGATTACTCAAGCTATAATCTTCAACAAAATTGCTAAGATTTATCGACAAACGCTTTAGCGACTTTATCTTAGAAAAATACCTTATAAGCTCTTCAAAATATATTCTATCATCTTCAGTAAGCTCTCCTATTTTAGCTGGAGTATCATAAATAAGGTCGCTTAACTGCTCCATAGTCATAAGAGCAAGAAAATCATTTTTTGTTGCTTCATCAAGTAAATAATCCTGATTAAGCATACCGTTATATTTACTTTTGCAGAAGTCAGTTGTAAGTGCAAATAAATCAAGCTTGCCACTAGTACTGTTATCAAGTAAGGATTTCAGCTTATTTGCCATTTCCTCACAGCCTTTAAGAACATATTGATTATCCTTATGTTTACGGAAAACATTATTAAAAAGCAACAAGAAAGCTCCACCAACAGCTACACAGAATAAATAGCATAATAGCCTTGGCAAAAGCTCACCTACCGATACGGAACCAGGGTATTGCATTAACAAAAGCTGTAGACTCATAATAAAAAACTTACCTACAGACAGGTTATCACAAAAAATAAATGCTAACGAAAATATAAGCACAAAATTTATAAAAATTCCTGCAATAATATTCACGCTTGCTAGCGTACCCATTACAATAACCAGCAACAAATATCCTGCATTTCTTAAATAATTTGCAGTATTAAAGGTGGTTTTGTAAAGCTCCTTTATTGATAGAATAGCAACCAACCCAACTACTATCAGTTCTGCACCAAATAGAGCATTAATCGCAAAACATATTACAATTCCCAATATAGCTACAGGCAGATACATCAGAAAATTGGTTGCAAGGTTATTTAACCCTATTATACAACTGTTTTTTAACTTATTAATCATATATACTAACCTCGTATCAATAATGAAATAACTATACAATTATCTTAATTTTACAACACTTCATTATTTCAGTCAAGTATTATGTGCAAGATTTACATTAAACAAGCCCTAGTATTAATAATAAGACTTGAAATTTTTTCTTACTATGTTATACTGATTTTAAATTAAGGCAAAATATTTACAAGGAGGTTAAATATGGAACACGTTTATGATATCATAATTCTTGGTGGAGGTCCTGCTGGTTATACTGCTGCTTTATATGCAGCACGTGCTGGATTTGATACTCTATTAATAGAAAGAATGTCTGCTGGTGGACAAATGGCACTTACCGGAGATATTGATAATTATCCAGGCTTTGAAAAGGGAGTTAACGGATTTGCACTTGGTATGAAAATGCAACAATCTGCTGAACGTTTCGGAGCAAAAACAAAGTATGTAGAGGCAACAGCTGTTGATTTTTCTGAGAAAATAAAAAAGATAGAAACATCTAAAGGAGATTTTTTCGGAAAATCAGTTGTTATCGCTACAGGTGCCAATCCTCGTGAATTAGGAATTAACGGAGAAAAAGAGCTTATCGGCAAGGGTATTCATTATTGTGCACATTGCGATGGTAGATTTTATAAGGATAAAACCGTTATTGTAGTAGGTGGAGGAAATTCTGCTGTAGCAGATGCATTGTATCTTTCAAGGCTTGCTAAAAAAGTATATATAGTACATCGCAGAGATACTCTAAGAGCTACAAAAATATATCTGGAGCCACTTTTCGAAGCAGAGAATGTGGAATTTGTTTGGGATAGCACGGTTTCTGATTTTATTACAGATACAAGAATTGTAGGAGCAAAAATAAAAAATGTAAAAACTAATGCTGTAACAGATATAGCCTGCGATGGTATTTTTATAAATATTGGCAGAAAACCAGCTACCGAGTTTTTAGCTGACAGTGTACAGATTGATAAAAATGGTTACATTATTGCTGATGAATCAACTATAACTAATGTATCTGGCGTATATGCTGTAGGAGATGTTCGTACTAAGGTACTTCGACAGATAGTTACTGCTGTGTCTGATGGTGCTGTTGCCATACACTATGCCGAAGAATATCTTTCAAAAGCTTAAAATCTCTAAAATTAATCCTATTAGATTTAATGCAGTTTAATTTTAATAAATTCATCAATAAAATTATTCCATACTGGGATACCACTCTTTTGGGGTGGTATCTTTTTATATAAAATAACTAACATTTGGTTTTGTGCAATTTTAATAAATAATATTTACAGAAAAAGGAATGTATGTTAAAATATGATTAATGTAATAGAAAACAAAAGCTATAATAGGAGATGTTACCAATGCAGTAATAAGCTTTTATAAATTTATAAAAATATTTATTATGGAGGCATTAAAATGAAACGAATAATTTCAATCTTATTAACAATTATATTAGTTTGCTGTATTACAGCTTCAGTTACGTTAAATGCATTAGCTGCCACAACTGATAAGATTGAAAGCAATCTTACATACACAGACCGATACGGTAGCTGGACGTATGAGCTAACCAGTAATAAAAAAGGCTATAAAATTACAGATTATGATGAAAGTATGAGCCAAATTCAAATACCAAGTGTAATAAATAATCTTCCTGTGCTAGAAATAGGTAATCGGGCATTTAGTTATTGCAGTGGATTGTATAGCATAACAATTCCTGATAGCATTAAAACAATTGATAATTATGCATTTATAAATTGCACGAGTCTAACAAATATAACGCTTATGAATGGTGTTGCTACCATTGGTGATCAAGCATTTAGAAATTGTAGCAGTTTAACAAGCATAACAATTCCAGAAAGTGTTACTACTATTGGCAGTAGTACATTTGAGGATTGCAATAGTCTGGCTAGTATAAACGTTTCATCAAATAATAAAAATTATTCTTCAATAGATGGTGTATTATTTAACAAAACACAGTCTAAATTAATTCGATATCCTATTAAAAAATTATCAGATAATTATATTATTCCTTCCAGTGTTACAGATATAGGTAATCGTGCATTTTATAACTGTGATAATTTAATAAGCATAACAATTCCAGAAAGTGTTACTACTATGGGTGATTATGTATTTGAAATTTGTAACAATCTAACCAACATAACAATTCTAAACGGTGTTACTAATATTGGTTTACAGGCATTTAATGGTTGCAGTAGTCTAACTAGTATAACACTACCTAACAGCGTTAAAACAATCGGTAGTAAAGCGTTTATTGGCTGTAAAAATCTAACTAGCATAATAATTTCTAATAGTGTTACAACTATTGGCAGTTCAGCCTTTTATAATTGCTATAGTTTAACAAGTATATCAATACCTAATAGTGTTACAACTATCGGTAGCTTTGCATTTTATGGTTGCAGCAGGCTGGCTAGTATAACACTACCTTACAGCGTTACCTATATTGGATATGGTGCTTTTGCTTTTTGCAGTAGGCTTAATGATGTATACTATACAGGTAGTGAAAATAAATGGAAAAATATATCCATAGATGAGCATAATGATTACCTTTCAAATGCAACTATATATTTCAATTATGGAAAAGTATTAGGTGATACAAGTGGTGATGGTGAAATTGCTATTGATGATGTTATTTATGTACTAAAATACGTAGTTGGTGGTATAGAATTAACAGATGAACAGCTTGCAAATGCAGATTTAAATGATGATGGTAAATTGACAATATTAGATGCAATTATGGTTCAAAGGCTGATTTTGGAGTTAGTTTAACTAAAATTACCAAATTACCAGCCATACTTTATGAAAGGTAGAGTTAACTTCTATTGTTTTTAAATATCATTATTTCAACAAAATAACAGGGCTTTTCTTATATTAAACACCGTTTAAAATCTTTTACCGATATTAAAAGGTGTTTAATATTAACATCGAAAGTCCTGCTTTGTCTATAGTCTGAGACTTGCAGAGTTTAATTCTGCAAGTCTTATTTTTACAGAAAGCTACGTAAGTCCTCCATAAAGCTTTGCTCAAGCTTTACAATTCTGTTAGCCATTGTTACGCTTTCAGAGTTAGCGTGTGAATATTGGTTTATATAGCCACTTACACTTTTAATTCCCATATTACAGCCATCCATCATAATTTCAGCAGCTTTTTTCGTTTTATTATCTGTCATCATTTTTATCTCGGTAGAAATAAAGCTCATAGCCTTAGCCATAGTTTGAGGGTCTTTTTCATTGCTACCGTATTTATTTAGCAGATTATGACATTCATCGCCTAGATTTATATGCTTTTGGTTATAGTTGTTGATAATGTCTTTTAGCTTAGTGTCCTCTACATAGCCAAGTACCTGCTCCATACTGTTTGTAGCACTTTTACAGCCGGCATTACATTCCTTTAATAAATTGATAGTATCACTGTTCACAGAAAATCACTCCTTAAAAATATTATGTGTGATGTATAAAATTTTATTCTTAAAAGATTTTTATTGTATTTATTGTAAAAAAATTAAATTTTTTTGTTTTCTGCTTTTAATTTGTTTTAGTCTGTATTATAATCAAAAATGTATGTAATTTAATGGGGAGGTGTTAATATGGCTGATAATCCACATAACGGACATAGAAACAGACTAAGAAAAAAGTTTTTGGATAATAGCTTTGATGGTTTAGAAACTCACGAGATACTTGAGCTTATGCTGTATTATGCAATACCACGCAAAGATACAAACCCAATTGCACATAAGCTTATAGATAGCTTTGGTTCGCTTTCAGCTGTATTTGATGCACCTATTGATAAGCTTAAAGAACAGGGGATAAGTGAAAACTGTGCTATATATTTAAAACTTATTCCTCAAATATGCAGAATGTATATGGAGGATAAGCATAATAATAAAGAAAAAGTAATTGATATAGATAACACAGGAGAAAAGCTAAAGCATAAATTTGTAGGTAGAGATTACGAGGCTGTGGTGCTGTTGCTTTTAGATAGCAAATACAAAGAAGTATTTTGTGGAGTTGTAAGTAAGGGTTCAGTTTCAGCCTGTGAGGTTTATGTGCGTAAGGTAATTGAGCTTGCAGTGCTATATAATGCGAAATTTGCCGTGCTTGCACATAATCACCCAAGTGGTCTTGCTTTGCCATCTAATGCAGATATAGTTACTACTAAAAGAGTGCATCAAGCTTTAAGGCTCATTGATGTAGTATTGCTTGACCACGTTATAGTTGCTGACGATGATTATGTTTCGTTAAAGGAATCAGGCTTTATGGAAGAATTGTGTTTATAAGGAGATATTATGGATTTTAAACTGTATTCTGAATATCAACCAACAGGCGACCAGCCTCAGGCTATTGATACAATATGTAAATCAATTGAACAGGGTAACAAGGAGCAAACTCTGCTTGGTGTAACAGGCTCTGGTAAAACCTTTACTATGGCTAATATTATAGCAAGAGAAAATCGTCCTACACTTGTGCTTGCTCATAATAAAACCTTGGCTGCACAGCTTTGTAGTGAGTTTAAGGAGTTTTTCCCTGAAAATGCAGTTGAGTATTTTGTTTCGTACTATGATTATTATCAGCCAGAGGCATATATAGCACATACAGATACCTATATTGAAAAGGATAGCTCAATTAATGATGAAATAGATAAGCTACGCCACAGTGCTACACTTGCATTATCTGAAAGACGAGATGTTATAATAGTAGCAAGTGTGTCCTGTATTTATAGCTTGGGTAACCCTATAGATTACCGTAATATGGTTATTTCACTTCGCCCTGGTATGGAGAAGTCACGAGATGATCTATTAAGAAAATTAGTTGAATTACAATATGAAAGAAACGACATAAACTTTACCCGTAACAAATTCAGAGTGCGTGGAGATGTTGTGGAAATTTATCCTGCTAATAGTGAGGGTAAAATTATAAGGGTAGAGTTTTTTGGTGATGAAATAGATAGAATTACAGAGATTAACGCACTAACAGGTGAGCTGTTAGGTCAGCTAAAGCATGCTGCAGTTTACCCTGCTTCACACTATATTGTGCCAAAGGATAAAATGTTTAGAGCAATAAAGGAGCTTGAAGCAGAGCTGGAGGAAAGAAAGAAATTCTTTGAGGATAAAGGAAAGCTGTTGGAAGCACAGCGAATAGACCAACGCACACGCTATGACATTGAAATGCTACAGGAAATAGGCTTTTGTACAGGTATCGAGAACTATTCAAGAGTACTTTCAGGCAGAGAGCCAGGTTCATCTCCATACACATTGCTTGATTATTTCCCTAAGGATTTTTTGCTGTTTGTAGATGAATCACACGTTACCCTTCCACAGGTGCGTGGTATGTTTGCAGGCGATAGGGCAAGAAAGGAAAATCTAATTGAGTATGGCTTCAGATTACCGTCAGCACTCGATAACCGTCCACTTAATTTTGATGAGTTTTACGAAAGAATAAATCAGGCAGTTTTTGTAAGTGCTACACCAGGAGATTTAGAGCTTGAAAAGTCAGAGGTAATAGCAGAGCAGGTTATTCGTCCAACAGGCTTACTAGACCCTGAAATTTCAGTAAGACCTATTGACGGACAGATGGATGATCTGGTTTCTGAAATAAATATAAGAGTAGCTAAAAAGGAACGTACACTTGTAACAACTCTTACCAAGAAAATGGCAGAGGACTTAACCACATACTTTGAAACAATGGGTATAAAGGTAAGATATATGCACCACGATGTTGATACTGTGGAAAGAATGAAAATTATAAGAGAATTGCGACTTGGTGAGTTTGATGTTCTTGTTGGTATCAACCTTTTAAGAGAGGGCTTGGATATTCCAGAGGTTTCGCTTGTTGCAATTTTAGATGCAGATAAGGCTGGTTTTCTACGTAGTGAACGCTCACTTATCCAGACAATAGGACGTGCAGCACGAAATTCACAGGGTACAGTTATTATGTATGCAGACGAAGTAACATGGCAAATGGAAAAGGCTATAAAAGAGACAGAGCGTAGAAGAACAATTCAGCACGCATATAATATAGAACACGACATCACTCCTAAAACTATTACTAAAAAGGTTGCAGAGGTTCTTGAAATTTCAAAGCATAGTGATGATGATGTATACAATTCAAAGGGTAAGCGACTAACAAAGGAAGAAAAACAGAAGCTTATCGAAGCATTAACAAAGGAAATGAAGGCTGCTGCAAAGCTGTTAGAGTTTGAGCACGCAGCATATTTAAGGGATAAAATTGAAAAATTAAAGGGAAAGAAATAAGGTGAAATGATGGCTAGGAAAAAGACAACACCTGAATATAGTAACGAAAGCATAACAGTGCTTAAGGGTGCAGACAGAGTAAGAAAAAGACCAGCCGTAATTTTTGGTTCTGACAGTATAGAGGGCTGTCAACATTCTATCTTTGAAATTCTCTCAAACTCTATTGACGAGGCAAGAGAGGGCTTTGGTAGAGAGATTATCATAACAAGATATGAGGATAACTCGGTAGAGATAGAGGACCACGGCAGAGGTATACCTGTTGATTATAACGAAAAAGAGGATAGATACAACTGGGACTTAACCTTTTGTGAATTATACGCAGGTGGTAAATATAATAATTCCGAGGGCGAAAATTACGAATATTCACTTGGACTTAACGGACTGGGTTTGTGTGCTACTCAGTATGCTTCAGAGTGGATGGATGCCGAGGTTAAGCGTGACGGCTTTAGGTACAACCTACACTTTGAAAAGGGTGAAAACATTGATGGCTTAAAGAAGGAAGAGTATAAGAAGAAAGATACAGGTACAAAAATCCGTTGGAAGCCAGACCTTGAGGTTTTTACAGATATAAATGTTACAGCTGATTATTACAGAGATATGATTAAGCGTCAGGCTATTGTAAATGCTGGTGTAAACTTTATCTTTAGAAATCAGGTAAACGGTAAGCTTGAGGAAGAGGTTTTCAACTATGCAAATGGTATTGTAGACCATGTACAGGAAATTGTAGGCGAAAACTCAATTACAACAGTACAAAGCTGGAGTGCAGAAAAAATGGCTCGTGACAGAGCCGACAAGCCTGAGTATAAAACAAAAATAAATATAGCATTTGCTTTTTCAAATCAGGTATCACTTACTGAGTATTATCACAATTCAAGCTATCTTGAATATGGTGGTGCACCTGACAAGGCTGTAAGAAATGCGTTTAAGTATATAATTAATCAGTATTTAAAAACTAATAATAAGTATAATAAATCAGAAAGCCAAATAAAGGACGAGGATGTTCTTGATTGCTTAGTTGCTGTTGTTTCATCATTCTCAAGCGTTACATCCTATGAAAATCAGACTAAAAAGGCTATTAATAACAAGGGTATTCAAGAGGCTATGGTTGAGCTTTTCCGTCATAATCTTGAGATATACTTTATCGAAAACCCTATTGATGCCGAAAAGATTGCAAATCAGGTTTTAGTAAATAAGCGTAGCCGAGAGAATGCAGAAAAAACAAGAGCAAACCTTAAAAAGAAGCTTACAAGCAATATGGATATGACAAACCGTGTTGCAAAGTTTGTGGATTGCAGAAGTAAGGACACTTCAATTCGAGAGGTATTCATAGTAGAGGGTGACTCGGCACTTGGTGCCTGTAAGCAGGCTCGTGACCCTGATTTTCAGGCTATTATTCCAATCAGAGGTAAAATTCTTAACTGCTTAAAGGCTGATTATAATAAAATCTTTAAAAGTGAAATTATAACTGACCTTATAAAGGTGCTTGGCTGTGGTGTGCAGGTAAGCTCAAAGGCAAATAAGGATCTTGCAAGCTTTGATATTAATTTGCTTAGATGGAATAAGGTTATTATTTGTACCGATGCCGATGTAGACGGCTTCCAGATTCGTACACTGCTACTTACAATGATTTACCGTCTTACACCAGACCTTATCGAGGCTGGTAAGGTGTTTATAGCTGAATCACCTCTTTATGAAATTACAACTAAAAAGAATGTATATTTCGCTTATACTGAACAAGAAAAGGAAAAGTTTATAAAAGAAATAGGCAATGAAAGGTTTACAATACAGCGTTCAAAGGGTCTTGGTGAAAATGAACCAGAAATGATGAACCTAACCACTATGAACCCAGCCACACGCAGACTTATCAAAGTATTGCCAGATGATGCCGAGAAAACCTCACAGATGTTTGACATTTTGCTTGGTGATAACCTTGCAGGCAGAAAGCAATATATTGTTGACCACGGTGCAGAATATACCGATTCACTTGACTTGTCGTAAGGATAAATTTGGGTTTGTAGGGTAGTTACGCACAAAACTAGATAGAGAAAAAACATAAAGTTTGGGTAAAGCCTTTTTAAAGGCTTTTGGGTCGAGGGCAAAGCCCTCGTGGGATTTTAAAGGGTGAAACCCTTTAACTTTTCATTTTTAACAAAAACTGATTATTGATAAATTCGAAAGGCGGTGTTAGTTTGCCACCAAGAAAAAGTAATAGAGAAAAAAAAGCACCATCACCAGCTATAAAAGGTGTAATAGATGGTGCCGGTGAGGTAGTACAGCAGAAAATTGCTACTACTATTGAAGAAAACTATATGCCATATGCTATGAGTGTTATTTTAAGCCGTGCTATACCAGAGATTGACGGATTTAAGCCTAGTCATCGTAAGCTGTTATATACAATGTATAAAATGGGCTTATTAAGTGGAGGTAGAACAAAATCTGCTAATATAGTAGGTCAAACAATGCGACTAAATCCACACGGTGATAGTGCAATTTACGACACAATGGTAAGACTAAGCCGAGGCTACGAGGCTTTACTACACCCTTATATTGATTCTAAGGGTAACTTTGGTAAATTCTATAGCCGAGATATGGCTTGGGCAGCTTCAAGATATACCGAGGCTAAGCTGGATTCTATTTGTAATGAGCTGTTTAGAGATATCGACAAGGATACAATTGATTTTGTTGATAACTATGATAATACAATGAAAGAGCCTACACTTCTGCCTGCTACATACCCATCTGTACTGGTTAATGCTAATACAGGTATTGCAGTAGGTATGGCTAGTAATATTTGCTCATTTAATCTTAAAGAAATTTGCGATACAACTATTGCACTTATTAATGACGAAAACCACGATATTGCTTCAACACTGCCTGCACCTGATTTTTCTGGTGGTGGTCAGATTATCTATGATAAAAAGGTGTTTGATGAAATTTATAAAACAGGTCGTGGTAGCTTTAAAATGCGTTCAAAATATAGCTACGACAAAACAGCAAACTGTATCGACATAACAGGTATACCACAGTCAACAACCAGCGAAGCTATTATCGAGAAAATTATCGACCTTGTAAAGGTTGGAAAGGTTAAGGAAATAGCTGATATTCGTGACGAAACAGGCTTAGACGGATTAAAGATCACAATTGATTTAAAGCGTGGCACAGACCCAGACAAGCTTATGCTAAAGCTTTATAAAATGTCTCCACTTGAAGACAGCTACAGCTGTAACTTCAATGTTCTTATAGGTGGTGTGCCTAGAGTTTTAGGTGTTAAAGAGCTTTTAGAGGAATGGATAGCCTTTAGAGTAGAGTGTGTTCGTAGAAGAACCTATTTTGACCTTAACAAGAAAAAGGAAAAGCTACATTTGCTACGAGGATTGCAAGCTATTTTGCTTGATATAGATAAGGCTATAAAAATTGTACGAGAAACAAGGGAAGAGAGCGAGGTTGTACCAAACCTTATGATAGGCTTTGGTATTGATGAGGTTCAGGCTGAATATGTAGCTGAAATTAAGCTTCGCCACCTTAACCGTGAATACATTTTAAAGCGTACAGAAGAAATAGAAAATCTTGAAAAGGATATTGCTACACTTGAGGGTATTCTTGCAAGCAAGGCTAAGATTAAGAAAATTATTGTAAAAGAGCTTACCGAGGTTGGCAAAAAGTATGGTCAGCCACGAAAGAGTATTCTAATCTACGCAGATGAAATTCAGGTTGCAGATGATGAGGACGAAACACCTGATTATCCTGTAAGTGTATTCTTTACCAAAGAGGGTTACTTCAAAAAGATTACTCCACAGTCATTGCGTATGAACAGTGAACAAAAGCTAAAGGAGGGTGACAGCGTAATATTTACTGCTGAAACCACAAATAATGGAACAGACTTAATCTTCTTTAGTGACAAGGCACAGGCTTATAAAGCAAAGGTAAGTGATTTTAAAGAGCTTAAAGCAAGTGCGTTGGGTGACTATGTACCAGCAAAGCTTGGAATGGCAGAGGATGAAAAGGCTATATTTATGGTGCTTACTAAGGATTATTCAGGTACTATGATATTTGCTTTTGAAAATGGTAAAATCGCTAAGGTGCCATTGTCTGCGTACGAAACAAAAACAAACCGTAAGAAGCTTACAGGTGCATACAGCGATAAATCACCTCTTGTAGATATACTGTACCTACAAAAGGATTGTGAGGTTATGCTTACATCTAGTCAGGGCAAATTACTGTTGTTCCACACAGGTGCAATTTCAGAAAAAACCTCAAGAGCAACAATAGGCGTAAATGTTCTTACAGTAAAAAAAGGACACAGATTGATTTCTGCAAGGCTATATAATGAGGGAACATTGGCAAAGCCGAATAGATATCGCACAAAAAATCTGCCAGCAGTAGGTGCAACATTATCAGCAGAGGACAAGGCTGAACAGCTTACCCTATACTAAACATCATTTAAAATACAGAAATCATTTCGGCAGATTTTAAATGATGTTTAACATTAATCTTATAAAATGTTTGTTGTATGGGTTGCAAAATGTAAGAACTTGTGATATTATTATTAAATGAATGACTTTGATTAAAATTATAAATTTATAGAAAGGACGGTAGCGTTATGACAGTAATAGATTATATTGTAGGAGCATTACTTATAGTATTTGCAATTATTATGATTTTTGTAGTTATTCTTCAAGAGGGTAACTCTAAGGGTGTAGGCGTAGTAACAGGTGGTGCTGATACATTTTTATCAAAGAATAAGGCTCGTACACTTAATAGCAAGCTAGCTCGTTGGACAAAGTTCTTGGCAATCGGCTTCGCTTTGCTTGTAGTAGCACTTAATGTAATTGATTACTTTATGCACTAATTAACAATTCACTAAAGTTTGTTGATAACTTCGCAAAATATTAACTTACAAAAAAGCCCCGTGTTTCATTTGAAACACGGGGCTTTGCTATTATCTATAAGTTGTATAGATAATACGATTTAGTTTTGAGGATAATCCTGCTGATAGAAAATAGAATCACTAAACGAAAGGACATCATGAAGCTCAAAAGTAGAATAATCCAATGTGTATATTTTATTAGATGTTACGATATAGAAATAATCGTCAATATATAGTCCACGCTTATATTCTCTTCTTTTGGAATAATTATAATAATCGTCTTCATATAGATTGATGTCTTGGAGTAATATAAAGTCTTTTTTTACTTTGTCATATTGGAATATAGCGTAGTTTATTTTATAATTATCAGAAGATGAAGAAGAATATGGAATACCGATAATTCCTCTTTTTTCATCTACAAATATTGCCTTATGGTCATCCTCTGCTTCAGAAGATGCACTGCTGTCAGAAAAGATTCGTGTAGCTATTTCAGATACATCTGTTTTATCAGATGTATCAAACATTGTAAGCTTTAAACCATCTAATGAACCAAACTCTGGGTCAGCCTCTCTACCAAATCCTAAAAGTAGATTTTCATCAAACACGTGTAGGTATTCTGAAAAACCTGGAATTTTAAGCTCTGATAAAATCTTTGGAGAAGATGGGCTTGAAAGGTCAACAGTGAAAAGAGGGTCTGTGTTACGGAATGTTACAAAGTATGCAATATCACCATCGAAGCGTACAGATTTAACGTTTTCATTTTTTGCAACATCTTCAGTTTTACCGATAAGGTTTAGATTCTTATCAAATATATATAATGCTGTTTCTTTGTGGCTAGTAGAGGTTGGTAGAATAGAATTATAATCATGGTCGTCAGAAGACACTGATTTTTCAGTAACTATTCTGAAATAGCCGTTATATTCATCCATAGCAAATTGGTTAAGTAATTCTCCGTCAACGCTTAATGAACCATTCTGCTCAATTTCACCGTTATTCAAAGAAAATCTTATAATCTGAGTTGAATAATGCTTCTTTTTTGAGTAATGAGAAGAAGCTACATAAAGATTATCTGTTGAAGAATAAATTTCAGAGCCTGAACCAAGTACAGAGCATATATCTGCAAGCTGTTGTGGCTTATTTAAATCAATTGATGCAACAGTTACGTAGTTAATATTTTTTATGTCTTCAGTAACAACAATATCATTAGCGTCAACACATTTAACGTTGCTATTTACACCATATATAGGGCAAAAGGTTTCAGGAGTATCTTTTTCTATTGCGTCATAATTATTTATACTATAGCTTGTTGTAAAATATACTATGTCGTCGATTTTTCTTGATGAAATTAATTGTCCTGATTGCATAAAATTAGAAACTTCTACAGGGGTATATATATCGGACAAATCATAGATATAAGCCTTTGTTACCATTTTGTTAGAAGAGTATTTATAAGGTTTTGAATTAGTAATAGTATGGCTATCATAAAGTTTAGTGTAAGAAAAGGCTACAAGATTGTCTTCGTGTATATAAATATTTGAAATATTATCATTACACTCTATAAAAGAAATATTTATAGGTTCACCATTGTTTGGCTCTGTAATATATATATTATTCTCACTAACAGAATATATATATTTTCCGTCTGTTTTTACGAAATCAGCTTCGTCAACACCCTTAACCTGTGTGTTTGTTTCAGAGTATTCAGGGCTAGATAAGCTTTCTGCAGAGGTAGTATTTTTACTATTAGATGCAATAGCATTACTATCAGAGGTAACAGCATTATTAGCACTACTTGATATTGAACCGAATAGCTCATCGTTGATAGAATCATCAAAAATTTCTTCAACCTTTTCACCAAATGGTGTTTCGTTTGCTTCTTTTACTGAGTTTACAGCTTTGTAGACATCGTTGTAAGCGTAGCTTCCTGTTAGCAAAAGATTCTGACTAATCATTGAAGAACCAAAGCCTATAAGAGTAAGACATACAATAGTAAGTGAAGCAGATATTCCTGCTACACCCTTGTAGCTTCTTCTTTGAACACTTGCTAATGATTTTTCTATTGAAGCAGGGTTAAGTCGTTCAGATGGTATACAGTCATTACTACTGTTGTGAAGTTCATTTAATATATCTTTGTTATTCATAAGTAAACCTCCTGTTTTTATTATTTTACTTCAAGCATAGCTCTTAGCTTGTCAAGTGCTCTTGAGTAGCGTGAGCGTACAGTATTGCTGTTCATTTTTATGATTTTTGAAATTTCTTTTGAATTATAGCCACCGAATAGTGTTAAAGAAATTATCATTCTGTCTTCTGCTGAGAGTGTAAAGAAGGCAGTTTTAAGATCAATGCCTGTATCTATATCACCAAAATTATCAAAAGAAAATTCTGCCTGTACAGGCTCTGCATAGTAATCCTTAATCTTTCTTTTGCATTTTGTTGACAATATCTTGAAAAACCACGCTTTAAAGCTGTCTTCGTTTTTTAAATTTCCTATTGTACGGTAAGCATCAATAACAGCTTCGCTAACGCAATCTTCAGCATCATGCTGGTTTCTTAAAGTGAATAGAGCATATCTGTAAAGCTCCTTATAAATGTTTGAGTAAAGTGTAGCAAAGCTGTGACGATCACCTTTTTTTGCTGACTTTACCAGCGTTTTAAAATCCGCTTCCATATTTTTACTGCCTCCTAAATTTTGTTGATTGACTATTATGTAAATCTTATATGATATTGAATTTATGTAGATGCTTAATGAAACAAAAGCTATAGTAAATTGCATTGATATAGAATACTTTCAATCAACAACCCCATAAATTAAACCGGTTTACATAATATAAGTGTATAATTTTTCCTTAAATGTTGCAAGGATTATAAAAAATTTTATAATTAAAAAAATCTCCCTGTACAGCTTTTTTTGAACTGTACAGAGAGATTAATTTTTTGATAAATTATATTATTTTTAATCCCAAAAATAAGGGAATTCTTTAATAGAGCCTATAAGATATTTTTGAATATAAACAGCATCAAGTAATTCAACCTCGTCGTTGTAATCAACATCTGCAGAGGCTAACGCAATCTCGTCAAGCTCATACACACCGATTAAGTGCTTTAAAGTAAGTACAGCATCCATTAGGTCTACATCGCAGTTTTTGTTTACATCTCCACGGATAGCCTGTTGATCCCATCTGCCCTTATGAATATATGCTTTCTTTGAACTGTCGTATTCTGCAATTGTTGGCTGAGCTATATATGTGCTGGTGTTAGAATCATAGTTGTTATAGTAATGTGTTGTGTATGTTTGGCGTTTGTTTCCGGAGTCTTCTGATTCGCCATTTGTGAAAATGATATTATCTAGGATTGGAGAATATCCTTTTTGTATAAATTTATAAATATCATTTCCAATATGTGTCATTTTTGTTCCAGGCCATTCAGCTGGAACTGAACCTTCATGAATATTACCTGATTCATCTGTGTAATCATAACTCCAGCAGTAAATATAAACATTATCCCATTTTGCTTTTGAGTTATCAAAATAAATTGTAAATACAGCACATTCGGTTATGCCATTTGATACAGCATTCATTATATTAACAAGTTCTTCTTTTGATGTTACATTGTTTATATCAACCTTTGCCTGTTCTATAATAGCAGTTATTTCTTCAAGTGCAGTTTTTTCTTCAGGTATATCCTGAGAATAATATTCGTTAAAATACTCAAGATCACTGTTCAAGTATTCTATATACTTTTCTTTTTCTCCTGCAAAAGTTAGGTTTGAATTTAAGAATTTTATTCTACCGTTTATAAATTTTTCAAGATATTTCATTTGTTCATCTTGTGTATAGCCAGACTCTTTAACCAGCAGGGTGGCTTTTAAATCCCATCTTGTATAATTCATTACAGATGCAGATTCAAGCAATGCATCATAATCGTATATGCTTTGAAGTCTTCCTGTACCCTCGGTTTTACCTGTAGCTATATCAAGAGCTGGAACAAATTTTTCTGTCCATATTTTTTCTACTTCTGCCCAGAAATCATCATGGTTACACAATTGAGCGAATATTGTTAGAGTATCTGAATAACGGAAAGAATATTTGATAAACCAGTCACTATAGTTCATAGTGTGTGAAAAGTCCTTGTATTGGTTAAGGTTACCTAAAGCAACGTCAAAGTCCCAGCAAGGGCTTGCGTGAACCTTACCATCGCCTACTAGGTCAGAATCCTTATAGAAATAACAGCTTGAAATACCACCATCAACATTTACAGAAAATTCCTGTAGTAAATACATAATAGCAGCTGATTTAATATCTATATACTCTGTATAGTGCTTACCCTTTGAATTGTAGCCAGTACTAGAATATAATGCATCTTCAAGCTCCTGCATAAAGTTTGCAATGTAGTTAATCTGATCAACAGAGCAATACTCAGGTGCCTTTACGTTTACATTTTGTCCACCTTTGGTAGTAAATGAGCTTGGCTCATCTACTGATACTACAAACTCCATAAGATAACCACCAGTGATATCATCTGGATTATAAGGTATTCTAAAGCCTCTTCTGTTATTAAAGTTGTATTTTTTGTTACCATACATCTTTTCAAGGTCTACGTCATCTGTACCTGTACCTAATGCAACAGCATCTTCTGTGTTTGCTTCAAGGTCAGTGATGTCTACTAGGTCGCCGTCACCAGCTTCTACCTTTTGAGTAAGCTGATATGTACCCTTATACTCACCATTTGTATATAAATCAACAAAACGTGATTCTGGTGAAAAATCCAAACCAACCTCGTTTGCAAGGTCATACATAAAAACATTTCTTATCATAGAGTGTTCCTGTGCATTTGCAAGTAAACACCATTTTTTGTTTTTGTCCATTCCAAGCAAAGAAGTCTTTTTAGCAAGCTTAATGTTGTAAGGCTTTTTAGATAGCTTCCAGGTTGTGTTACCTCTACCTTTGATAGAGTCAAGCTCGTTGTCGTAAGAAATTGAGCCGTCATAGTCAATAGCAACTAACTGACCACTTTCTGAAACTGATTTGTCATTATGGATATTTCTCATAGTTCCACTTTCAGTTGTAAGGAACATAGAGCCTATTCCATTTGTCTTTTGTACGCATAGTGTATATGCAGTACCGTCAGCTATTACTGTATATGTTTGATTGTTTTCAAACATATTATAGCTGTTACCACTGATAATAGCTATGTCGTTGATTTTTACGCTATCAAAGTTATGGTAAACAGTCAGATTGGATAAATCTGCTGATGAAGGTAGGAACCAATAATATATATTATTGTTATTCTTATACCATTTTATAGCGTCGATGTTGTTTGTTGTTTCGGCATTAGTGCCTTCTGCCCATAGAGCCTTTTCACTGCTTGATGTAACATAGGTAGGTGGAGCTACAGAGCTTGTGGCAACTGCTGTAAATGGCATTCCAACTGCTACTATTATTACAGTAAGCAAAACGGCTACTATTTTAGAGGTAGCTTTTTTGATACTTCTCATTTTTCTGATCCTTTCTAAAATTGAATTTAAATTGTAACAATTGTACTATGCTACATAGTTTAATTATAGCATACAGATAATCACTTTGTCATATTTTTCTGAAAAGAAAGGCTTAGAAAATGTCTAGAGTTATTTAGATATTTTATACAAATCAAAATGTTTAAAAGACTCTATTTTTTATATTGTAAAAATTTAAAATTCCAGAAAATACTTGGTGGGAGGTTGACAAGTCTGCAAAAAACTGCTAAAATAATCTTGTTATGCGTGTACAGCGTATGCGTCTTAATAAATTTATCCTTGTCCCAATATATGGGGCCAAATGTCCAGAAGGAGGTGCAACGAAGATGTCAGAAATTATGAGCAAATATGAGTCAGTATTGGTTATCTCTATGAAGCTTGGCGAAGAGGGTATCCAGAAGCTAATCGAAAAGTTTAAGGCTCTTATCGAAAAGAATGCTACACTTGACACAGTTGACGAATGGGGTAAGCGTAGACTTGCTTATATGATCAACAAAGAGTCAGAGGGCTACTATGTTCTATTTAATTTCACAAGTAATGCTGATTTCCCAGCTGAGCTTGACAGACGCTACAAGATTACAGACGGCGTTCTAAGAACACTTATCATCAAGAAGGATGAAGAGTAATTTTGGCGACTAAAAGAAATTATTGAATAGATTTTACGTAGTGGAGAGATGATAGCATATGTTGAATAGAGTAGTTATAATGGGTCGTTTAGTAGCTGAGCCAGAGTTAAAAACAACAGGCTCAGGTGTATCAGTATCAAGCTTTTCAGTTGCAGTAGATCGCAACTATGTAAAGCAAGGTACAGAGCGACAGACAGATTTTATTAATGTAGTTGCTTGGCGTCAAACTGCTGAATTTGTATGCAAGTATTTCGCTAAGGGTCAACTAATAGCCTTAGAGGGTTCATTACAGACAAGATCATATCAGGACAGAGACGGACATAACCGTTATGTAACTGAGGTGGTTGCTGAAAATGTATTCTTTACAGGTGACAGAAGAGAGAGAACATCAAACGGTAGCTATGGTAATTATGGCGTACCAATGCCACAAGAGCCACCTATGCAAAATAACACAGTAAACACTTATACAAGTGGTATGCCTGAGGATTTTGAAGAACTACCAGGTGATGATGATCTTCCATTTTAATTTTAACTAACGCAGTTTTAACTGTAGACTATATAAAGGAGCGATAAACATGGCTGAGAGACCAGAGAAGGATAACCGCCGTGCTGGCCGTAAGGGTCGTAGAAAGGTTTGTGCTTTCTGCGTAGATAAGGTTGAGAATATCGACTATAAAGATGTAGCAAGACTTCGCCGTTATGTTTCTGAGAGAGGAAAGATTCTTCCAAGAAGACTAACAGGTACTTGTGCACACCACCAGCGTGAGCTAACAGTTGCTATTAAGAGAGCAAGACACATTGCTTTACTACCATATACTAGTGACTGATATTAATTAGTTATTAATTAGTTATTAAGCCGTCGGAGTAATCCGACGGCTTTTTGTATGCTTATTAAATTAACCAAGTCGTAAAGCAATATAGCTTAACAGCCAAAAGGAGTTAATGATAAATCCAAATATAAATGTTTTAAGCTTTATATTTTTTCGCACTAATCTATATATCATATATATAATTGCAAGAACTGATATTGTTGAACCAATGTTATAAGTAAAATACCAACCTAAATATGCCGACATAAACTCAGTGATTTTACAAGCTGTTTCATATGATACCGGCAAAATAGGATTTGCCCCTAGTGATGATAAAAACCAAAACACAGTATTTATAAACCCCACTAGCAATAGGATATCATTTATTATGTTGTTTACAAAATTCTGTGACTGTTTTTTATTTGTATTATCGTTTGAAGCTGTATCTGATTGTTTTTTTATTGTTTCTTCTTTTTTGCTTAGCATAGTGTATCAACTCCTGATTTTTTATAAACTATATCACAGTTTTTTACATAATGCAATATTTTAAAATAAAGTTATACGATATTCGCTATTTATAGCTTAAAAAATTTATGTATCAAATTAATAAAATGTCAATATTATGATAATG
Source organism: Acutalibacteraceae bacterium (assembly GCA_036309185.1). Taxonomy (GTDB): domain Bacteria; phylum Bacillota; class Clostridia; order Oscillospirales; family Acutalibacteraceae; genus CAG-964. The sequence continues at coordinate 12,086 of JAXJUF010000059.1, read as the reverse complement.
ACACAAAGTATAAACATATAAATTTAAGGTAAAAATACTATTGTAAGTTAATTACAATATATTTACGGAGTGTGAAAATTGTGAACATTAAACGTGGTGACATTTTCTATGCAGATTTAAGCCCGGTTGTAGGCTCTGAACAGGGTGGGGTACGACCTGTATTAATTGTACAGAATGATGTTGGCAACAAATTCAGCCCAACTGTAATAGCAGCAGCAATTACAAGTCAGCAGTCTAAAGCAAAGCTACCTACACATATTCAACTGGGTGCTCAGAACTGTGGACTTATGAAAGATTCAGTAGTATTATTAGAGCAGATAAGAACTATAGATAAAAAGAGACTAAAAGAAAAAATGGGTTGTTTAAGCCCACAGGCTATGAATCAGGTGAACAGAGCTATAACAATAAGCTTTGGCTTGGTTACTCAACCACATTTGGCACAGGCTACATAAGTAGCACATAAAAGCCAGCCTTTAAAAGGGCTGGCTTTTTGTGTGAGGTTTAGTATTATGCTGCTTTTGAAATTTCTTTGCTAAATACGGTTTCTGTTTGAGATAGTGGTATTAGCTTTAGAACTTCTGTATGTGTTCTATAGGTTAATTTATTATAAACTGAATTGAATATTGCTTTTGCCTTATTCAATATTAAGAAAATATTTTCTATAGCAAGCTCTTTTTGTTTTTCGTAGAGTGCAATTTCTGTTTTTGTAGGCTTTACAATATCATATAAAAACATTATAAATCCCATAGTAGCATAGAATATTGACTCTAAATTATCATCTATAGTTATTATGAATGTTTCATCTATTTGCCATAATATTTTTCTTAAAGCTGATAAAAGAATAACCATTAAACAAAAATTAATCATAATCAACATCTCCTTTACAGTTTTAATTATACACACGAAGATGTACTATTTTTGGGACATTTACTGTAAAAAGGAGGATTTTTAATTACAAAATTGTCATTTGTAGTTCTTTGAAATTTTTGAGATATTTTTTTTAAAATCCTCGACTACATTTGGTGGAGAAATAAGTGTTACTCTATTGCCAAGCCCAAATACCCAGCCGAAAAATTGCTGACTCGGATATACGCTTACAACAATATCACTTCTGGCTTCATCAGCACGCATAACTAAGAAATCTTCTCCAAATCTATCCTTTATAACACCGATAAGCCTGTTATCAATACGCATTGTAATCTCTTGAGGGGTATCACCGCCAAACATACCAAAGGTTTGTTTAACGTAGGTAGAAACATCAAAGCTGTTAAAGGCTTTAGTACCTTTTTGTGGGATAGAAGTAATCTCTACATTTTTTATTTTGTCTACTCTAAAGTGTTTTATTTTATCTTGTAGGTGATCATAGGCGATAAGATAGTATTTTTCATCGTCCCAAATCATATACCAAGGGCTTACTTGATAGGGTTTACCGTCTTTTTTAGCACGTAAGAAAACCTTTTCTACACCACCATACGAAACATACCATTCGTAATAGTTAAAGCTGATTTGCTTTTTACTTTGAATAGCACGGTAGATAGTATCTATACTTATATAAATGCTTTCGTTATAGGTTTTTGAGCGTTTCTCTATAAATACAGTACGCTGTAGCTGTTTAGCCTCGTAAATGCTTACTTCCTTTTCGAGCTTTTTAATAAGCTCGTGAGTTTTTCCTTTGGTTATAAAGCGTGTGGATTGCACAGCGTCTACCATTAGCTTAACCTCGGCAAGCTGGTATTTCCTGCCAGAGGTTAGCTTATATTCTACTCTTTTTCCGTTTTTTGCACGAGTTATTTCAAAGCCATAGCGTGCTAAAAGCTCTATGTCAGAGTATAGACTTTTACGCTCAGCCTGAATATCATATTTTTCAAGCTCGGTTATAATTTCTGGTAGGGTTAAACCATGCTCTTCATCTGTATTTTCAAAAATAATTTTCTGTAAATACAGTAGCTTTAGCTTTTGATTTTCAGACTTTGCCATTTTCTTACCTCCTGTAAGAAGTGTGAGATGAATTAGGAGCTTTTAACTATATATTCACTCTTAATTTGTTTGTCAGGTTTCTTTATTAAATTGAAAACAATAAAGATAAAGGATAATACTACGCCATAAGAAAAACCGAATATATGCGTTAAAACTGATGACCAATTATCATTTGCTATAAAAAAGTATACTATTACTATCAGCACATCAATTCTATACCATTTACAATTAAATTGTTCGGGAAAACGGAGATAGCATACCAAAAGAGTGGCAATTAGTGCAAATATTCCACCAGATGCACCACCTCCGTAGATTGGTTCAGGCTCGGATACAATCCAAGAAAATGTTATGCCTGCACATAAATCGCTGGCAAAGAAAAAGAACAAGGTTCTCCATTTTCCTATAAACGGACTTATTAAAGATCCAACAGCCAATAAGCCTGTTATGTTTCCGAGCAAATGATATAAGCCATAGTGAAGAAATGAAGAGGTGATCCATCTGTAATATTCACCATTTATGAATTTTAGGCTACAAACCCCGAGAATATCATTAATTTGAGGATAGAATTCTTTTATGATATACGTAATAATAAAAAGAATCGAAAGAAAAATAGCAATAGCATTTTGTCGAAACCATTTGTTGAAATTAGATTGTGTTTTTATCATTCTCTAATAAGATTATTCTCAGCTAAATATTCATCATAGCCTGATGTAATATCCTTAATTCCATCCTCTTGAATAAAGATAATTCTATTTGCAACTGTTGAGATGAACTCGTGGTCGTGTGAAGTGAATAGAACAATACCAGGGAAGTTTGTAAGACCCTTATTTACTGCTGTGATAGATTCAAGGTCAAGGTGGTTTGTAGGCTGGTCAAGTACAAGTACGTTTGCACCACCCATCATCATTTTAGAAAGCATACAACGTACCTTTTCACCACCACTTAATACCTTTACAGGCTTGAATACATCTTCACCACTGAACAACATTCTGCCTAAGAAGCCTCTTAGGTATGTTTCTGTGTGGTCAGAGCCGTTGTTGTATTGCTCAAGCCAGTCAAGAATTGAATCGTTACAATCGTTGAAATATTCTGAATTATCTTTAGGGAAGTAAGAAGTACTTGTGCTAACACCCCACTTAAATGTACCAGCATCAGCCTTGTCATTTTCCATAAGAATTTCAAATAATGCTGTTACAGAAGTTTCCTTGTCGCTGATAAATGCGATCTTATCGCTTCTTTCAACTCTGAATGAAACATTTTTAAGAACATCTTCACCGTCGATTTGCTTGCAAATACCCTCAACAGCAAGAATTTCTTTACCTACCTCTCTGTCCTGATTAAAGCCAACAAATGGGTAACGTCTGCTTGATGCTGGCATTTCCTCTACTGTTAGCTTATCAAGTAGCTTTCTTCTTGAAGTAGCCTGCTTAGATTTTGATTTATTTGCAGAGAAACGAGCGATAAAGTTTTGTAGCTCTTTAATCTTCTCTTCGTTTTTCTTATTCTGCTGTTTAATCATAGCCTGAACCATCTGGCTTGATTCATACCAGAATTCATAGTTACCAACATACATTTTAATTTTACCGTAGTCGATATCTACCATATGAGTACAAACAGTATTTAGGAAGTGACGGTCATGGCTTACTACAATAACAGTACCCTCGTAGTCCATAAGGAAATCCTCAAGCCAAGAGATAGCCATAATGTCAAGGTTGTTTGTAGGCTCGTCCATCATTAGAATTTCAGGATTACCAAACAAAGCCTGTGCAAGCAATACCTTTACCTTTTCATTACCTGTAAGATTGCTCATTTGTGAATATAGGATATCCTCTGTAAGTCCCAAGCCCTGAATTAGCTTAGAAGCATCACTTTCAGCCTCCCAGCCGTCCATTTCTGCAAATTCAGCCTCAAGCTCACTTGCTCTTATACCGTCTTCATCGCTGAAATCAGGCTTTGCATATAGCTCGTCCTTTTCTTTCATAATGCTATAAAGCTTTGCGTTACCCATAATAACTGTATCAAGTACAGTGTACTCGTCAAAAGCAAAATGATCCTGCTTTAAAACGCTCATACGCTCGCCGTCAGGAATAATAACATCACCTGTTGTAGGCTCAAGCTCACCTGTTAAAACCTTTAAAAAGGTTGATTTACCTGCACCATTAGCACCAATAACACCATAGCAGTTACCAGGTGTGAATTTAAGGTCAACCTCTTTGAATAAATCTGTTCCACTGAAATTAATACTTACATTAGATACTGTAATCATTTTATTTCTATCATCCTTTAATTTTATTTTATGGCAAATGAAATCACTGCCAAATGTACAATACAATATGATTATATCATTAAATACCCCCTTTAACAACAGCAAAATAAAACTTATATTATTTTTATTTAAGTAGCTGTAATTTTATACCTTATAGCAGAATATTAAACGATAAATGCGATAGTTAAGCCAAAATTTGATGTTAAATAAAAGGGACTATTTAGTTGATATATACGAGGTTAGTTGTTATAATAACTAAATTACGGTTGATATATTCGGTAAAATTGTTATAGAAATGGAATTTTTGATATTTATTTGACAATTGACTTTTAATAATTATATAATGTATAGGTAAGTTCATACAGGAGTTCTGTATGAGTATGTAGATGATTACTATTATTAATTTTTATTTGAGTGAAAGAAGGTATTTTTCATGGCTACTACAAAGAAGACTACAGCTAAGAAAACAGCTACTAAGGTAGAAGCACCTGTAGAGGCAGAGGTTGTTACAACAGTAGAAACACCAGCTGAAGAGAAAACAGAGGCTCCTGCAAAGAAGACAACAACAAAGTCTACAGCTACAAAGACAACAACAGCTAAGAAGACAACAACAAGAAAAACAACTAAGAAGGCAGTAGAGCCAACAGTTGATTTTTATGTAGAGTTCAACGGTGTTCAGGAGCAGTACGCTACTATCGTTGAGAACGTTAAAAAGGTATACCTTGCTGAGAACGAGGGTGCAGAGATTACTTCTGTTACTGTATACCTAAAGCCACAGGAGAACGCTGCTTACTGTGTAATCAACGGCGAGAGCGAGTTCAGAATGGACGTTTATTTCTAATAAACATTACATAAGTATAATTGATTATAAAAGGTGCAGATTTTGGTCTGTACCTTTTTTATTTTTACAGATTCATAAACTCCGATTATTAAGCATATAATTTTCTAGCTGTAATAATTGGGAGGAAAGAAAATGGTAGAATTTTATCCTGAGGGAATACTCATAGATAAAGCTGATAATGTAAGAGCGTTCAAGTCGCTCAACACACTTAACGAGGCTTATTTAGATGAAAGAATTTTAGAGGCTCGTGCTATTGTATGTGATGCAGACCACAATTTAATTGTTGATATGGGCTGTATTAAAGGCATTATCCCTCGTGAGGAGGGTGCTTTGGGAATAAAAGAGGGTACGGTAAGAGATATAGCTGTTATTTCTCGAGTAAATCGCCCTGTGTCATTTATAATAACAGATTTTATACGCAGTGCTAATGGAAGTACTATGGCTGTGCTTTCACGAAGTAAGGCACAGGAAAGATGTATGAATAAGTACATAAATTATCTTAAAAATGGAGATGTAATAGACGCACGAATTACACATCTAGAGCCATTTGGTGCATTTGCAGATATAGGCTGTGGTATAATTTCGTTAATTCCTATTGATACAATTTCTGTTTCACGCATAGATCATCCACGAGAACGCTTTACAGTTGGTATGGATATTAAGGCTGTTGTAAGAAGCATTGAAAATGGCAGAATTAATCTTACCCATAAGGAGCTATTGGGAACGTGGGAGGAAAACGCAAGTGCCTTTAATGTTGGTGAAACAGTTGCAGGTATAGTGCGTTCTGTTGAAGAATACGGTGCGTTTATTGAATTAACTCCAAATCTTGCAGGCCTTGCAGAGATTAAAGACGGAATAACATCGGGTAGTCAGGCTAGTGTATATATTAAAAATATTATACCAGAGCGTATGAAGATAAAGCTTATTATTATTGACACCTTTGAGCAGAAATATAAACCGGTACGCCCTAAATACTTTTTCAAGGGTGAGCATATGGATAGCTTTTTATATTCGCCTGCTAATTGTGAAAAGGTAGTAGAAACTATATTTAATTATGTTTAGCTGTACATAAAACGGTACAGTTGATTGCTTAATGGTTGACTAATTTTGTTTGTAAATATATACTTTGGGTATGAGATATTTTTTATAAAGCAATACCCAAGTATATTTACAAACGGAGGAAATTAAAATGGATATATTAACTGTTGTTTTGTTGCTTATTCTTATAGTGTTGGTTATTGTAAATATTATGCTTTTAATCAAACAAAGCAAAGCAATACCTAAAAATAACAATAATGAAGAAAGTATAGTTTTGCATAATCAGCTAAAGGAGTATATATCTGAACAAAACAGAAATAATCGTATTGAAATTAACACAACGCTTACAAATTCAATGAAAAATATGGCTGATTTAATGGCTGAAGGTCAAAAGGTATCTAATCAAAATCAAATACAACAGCTTTCTTCTCTTGAGAAGAGAATGGAAAATCTATCTAACAGCAATGAAGTAAGACTTGATAAAATAAGAGAAACAGTAGAAAAGCGACTTGAATATTTGCAAAACGATAATAATCAAAAGCTTGACCAAATGCGTGTTATAGTAGATGAAAAGCTACAAAAAACAATAGATGAAAAAATGACACGTTCTTTTGCACTTGTTAATGAACGACTTGAGCAGGTGTACAAGGGTTTGGGTGAAATGCAGAGCCTTGCTGTTGGAGTTGGTGACCTTAAAAAGGTATTGTCGAATGTAAAGACAAGAGGTATTCTGGGAGAAATTCAGCTCGGAGCAATCCTAAAAGAAATTCTATCACCTGAGCAATATGAAGAAAATGTTGTTACTAAAAAGAGCACCAGAAATCCAGTAGAATTTGCTGTGAAGCTTCCTAATGACAATAATTCATCAGTGTATTTGCCTATCGACTCAAAATTCCCAGCAGATACATATCAGGCATTATTAAACGCACAGGATAATGGCAACAAAGAAGAAATTGCTATGGCTGTTAAAACTCTTGTTACCAGAATAAAGAGCGAGGCAAAGGATATCCACGAAAAATATATAGAACCACCACATACAACAGAATTTGCAATAATGTTTTTACCTTGCGAGGGCTTATATGCCGAGGCTGTAAACCGTGGCTTAGTTGAAATTTTACAGCGTGAATATAAGGTTAATATAGCAGGACCAAGTACAATGGCTGCACTTTTAAATAGTTTGCAAATGGGCTTTAAAACTCTTGCTGTGCAAAAGAGAAGTGCTGAGGTATGGAACGTATTAAGTGCTGTAAAGAATGAATTTGATAAATTTGAAGATGTACTTACTATGACACAGCAACGCTTAAATCAGGCTAACAGTGAGCTGGACAAGCTGGTTGGTGTGCGTACTCGTCAGATAAAACGTAAGCTTTCTGATGTATCTGTGATTGAACAGAATAATTTGCTTGAATAAGCTTTATTTTCTATAAGAAAAAACTCCGACCGAAAGAAAAAATCTCGGTCGGAGTTTTTTGTTATTATAAAATACAGGAGGATGAAATTTGCTTACATAAGGCTTTTATATAGCTCTGTTATTTCCTCTACGCTGGTATCTCTTGGGTTACCAGGGCGACAAGCATCGTCATATGCTGACTGTGCAAGGAATGGTATATCCTCAGGCTTTACAATTTCTGTAAGGTCAGCAGGTATTCCTACATCAGCTGATAATTGCTTTACAGCATCAATAGCAGCCTTGCGATATTCAGCCTGTGTCATATTTTCTGTACCTGTTACACCCATAGCCTGTGCAATATATTTATATTTATCACCTGTTTCGGGTGCGTTATATTCCATAACGGTTGGTAGAATTATAGCGTTTGCTACACCGTGTGGTGTATCGTATAATGCACCAAGTGGATGTGCCATTGAATGTACTATACCTAAGCCTACATTTGAAAAGCCCATTCCAGCTATGTACTGTCCTAAAGCCATACCCTCTCTGCCTTCAGGTGTATTGTCAACAGCACCACGCAAGGTTCTGGATATAATTTCAATAGCCTTTAAATGGAACATATCAGAAAGCTCCCAAGCTCCTTTTGTTATGTAGCCCTCAATAGCGTGTGTAAGTGCGTCCATACCAGTTGCAGCTGTAAGTCCTTTTGGCATTGTAGACATCATATCGGGGTCAACAACAGCTACTACAGGAATATCGTGTACATCTACACAAACCATTTTACGGTTTTTCTCTGAATCTGTAATTACATAGTTTATAGTAACCTCTGCTGCAGTTCCAGCTGTGGTTGGTACTGCTATAATAGGTACACACTTGTTTTTAGTTGGTGCAACACCCTCTAATGAGCGAACATCTGCAAATTCAGGGTTGTTTATTATTATGCCTATTGCTTTAGCTGTATCCATAGACGAGCCACCACCAATAGCAACTATGCAATCAGCACCACACTGCTTATAAGCCTCTACACCAGCCTGTACATTTTCAATTGTAGGGTTTGGCTTTATGTCAGAGAAGATTGCATATTCTATATCTGCATTATCAAGTATATTTGTAACCTTTTTAGTAACCTCAAACTTGATAAGGTCAGGGTCAGAAGCAACCAACACCTTTTTAAATCCCCTTGCTTTTACCTCGTCAGGAATTGCGTTTATAGCACCAGCACCGTGATAAGAGGTTTCGTTAAGTACAAATCTATTCATAAATATACGTCCTTTCAGTAATTTTAAATTAATTTGATTATACAGCTATTTTAAATATAAATCAATATATTGTTAATGGATTTTTATGAAATTTATTTAAATTGTTTTGAGCTTTTAAGCAACCCTAGGTTTGCTTATAGAATTATTGACAATATTATTAGGTGTATGCTAAAATTTTTTTAAGGAGTGAATTTATATGATGTTTCGTACAATTGGGTATCTTGCATTTTTTGTGATACTTGTATTTTGTGATTTGCTTATAATCGGTAAAAAGCCGAATACTTTTTCTGTTGCGTGGAAAAAAACAACGCTATACAGCATTACATTTGTAATTTATATAATTCTGTGCTATATACTTGATTTAGTGCTGATTAGGTTTGGACTTTAATTTATAGGAGAAGCAAGATGTATTTATCTGAATACTGTGATGTAAAATACGAAAATGAATATAATATTGTATTTGTAAAATGGAAAAAGTTTTGTTGCAAAGATGATTATAGAAAACCACTTGAATATGCTTTGGAAATTATAAAAAAGTATAAATGCGACTATGTGGCTGACACAAGAACAGGTTTTGAAAATATACCTGAGGACACAAAGTGGATTGCAGACTATTTTATACCAAAGGCTGTTGAATATGGTTGCAGATGTATTTATTTTATTATTGATGAAAGTAATTCGCTAAAAGAAGAACTGGAAACGCAAGAGAAAAATTCAAACAGTATAATTAGATTTAAGTATATTTATACGCTGAAAGAAATAGCTAACAATATGTCAAATCTTTAGTTTCTTGATTGTGAAAGGTCTTGAATATTGTATATATAAGGTATATAATTAACAGTGAAAATTTGTAAACTAAAAAGGGTGATAAAAATGAAATATGCAGTAGTATTATGTGACGGTATGGCTGATACACCAGCTGCACAGCTAGATAACAAAACTCCTATGACAGTGGCAGACAAGCCTTGTATGAATGAGCTTGCAAAGTATAGCGAAATTGGCTTGCTAAAAACAGTTGCAGAGGGCTTAAAGCCTGGTAGTGATGTTGCTAACCTTTCAGTTATGGGTTATGAGCCTGCAAAGTACTATTCAGGTCGTTCTCCACTAGAGGCTGCAAGTATTGGTATAGATTTAAAGGATACAGATGTAACATTGCGTTGTAACCTTGTTACACTTACAGACGAGGAAGAGTACAGCGACAAGACAATTCTTGATTACTGTGCTGATGATATCTCTACTGCTGAAGCAAAAATATTGGTTGAGTATATACAGGAAAAGCTAGGTAACGATATTTTTAAGTTTTACCCTGGCGTAAGCTACCGTCATTGCCTTGTATGGTCAAATGGTAACCCACAGCCTGGTGTACTTACACCACCTCATGATATTACAGGTAGCCCTATTAAGGAGTATATTCCTAAGGGCGATTTTGTAGATGGTCTTTATGATTTAATGGTAAAAAGCTATGAGTTTCTTAAGGACCACCCTGTAAATAAAGAGAGAATCAGCCGTGGTAAAAAGCCTGCTAACTCAATATGGCTTTGGGGAGAGGGTACAAAGCCATTGCTAGATAGCTTTGAGAAGAAGTATGGTTTAAAGGGCTCTGTAATTTCTGCTGTTGACCTATTAAAGGGTATTGGTATATGTGCAGAAATGGCTACACCTGAGGTTGAGGGAGCTACAGGCTACATAGATACTAATTTTGAGGGTAAGCTACAGGCTACAATTGATGAGTTTGAGCGTGGACAGGACTTTGTTTATATTCACGTAGAAGCTCCTGACGAGTGTGGACACCGTGGAGAGGTAGAAAACAAGGTTAAGGCTATTGAGCTTATCGACAGCAAGATACTTGCACCACTTGTAGAGTACTTTAATAATTGTGGTGATGATTATAAAATCCTTATCTGTCCAGACCACCCAACACCACTTGCAATTAAAACTCACACAAATAAACCTGTTCCATATCTTGTATATACAAGTAATAAGAAGATTGACAGTGGTATATCTGTATTTGATGAAAATGCTGCTGAGTCAACAGGAATTTACAACGAAAACGGATTTACTCTTATGGGAGAATTTGTTAAGGCATAATTTAATGGTAATTACCCACTGCATATTTTACTGTGCAGTGGGTATTATAAAATTTATTGGGAGAGGGTAGTATGAAAAATAACTTGCCGTTGGAAATTGAAAGAAAATATCTGATAAAATTCCCAGATGTTTCTTTACTTGAGCAACAGCCTGTATATATGAAAATAGAAATGGAGCAGGCTTATCTTAAAGACCAAGGTGAAACTGCCGGTATGCGTATAAGAAAAAGCACATTAAACGGAAAAACCACCTATAAGAAAACGTTTAAAAAAAATATTACAAATGTTACCCGAATAGAAATAGAGGACGATATATCAGAGCAAAGCTGGCTAGAGCTTTTAAAGGAGGTAGATCCAGAGTCTACACCAATTAAAAAGGTTCGCCATTGCTTTATGTATAATAGTCAGCTTTTTGAGCTTGATATATACCCATTCTGGAGTGATAGAGCCATTCTTGAGCTTGAAATAAGCAGTGAAGACCAGCAAATTACATTACCACCTTTTATAGAGGTTATAAAAGAGGTTACAGAGGATAAAAGATATACAAATCGTTCATTGTCATATAACATTCTTACCGAAGAAATATAAGCTGTAGTTTGGTAGCATTTGTAGAAAATATATCAAAATAAAAATAATAATTATTACTATTTTATATTGACGTGTACTATATATGGTGTTATAATTATTTCATCAAACTAAATGTTGGGAGGAATAATTATGAAGAATATAAATGTAAAGGTAACAGGTGGAGAATTACCACAGCAAGAAATAGATGCATATATAGCCCGTGGTGCAGAAAAATTCAAGGGTAGAACTATAAAGGAAATTGATATAAAGGTAGACGGTGAATATGTTGATATAGATTATATTTTTGAACCTGTTAAATTTGACCGTATACGCAGAATTACAGGCTACCTTGTTGGAACAACAGATCGTTTCAACAATGCCAAAAGGGCAGAGGTGCAGGATAGAGTAAAGCACGACCTAAACAGTACAATGGAGCAGATTTAAATTAAACAACCTACACAAAATCAAAATCCCAAGCACAGAGTAAATTGTGCTTGGGATTTTGATATTATGGTTAAAAAATATTTTTAAAAAAATGGTAAATTGTAAAATGAAATTGAACAGATAAATAAAAAAAGGTTCACAGTGATGAACCACGATGTTAGAATAAAGTTACCACACCAACCTAACAGGAGGAAAATCACTATGAACAATATATATT
>JAXJUF010000058.1:0-16892 GCA_036309185.1 Acutalibacteraceae bacterium | reverse complement strand
TTTGTCATTCTGTTCATTCCTTTTTTGTCCTTTCTTTATATTGTAGCACACTTATCTTCAAATGCAAAAAGTGTGCAAGCTATTTTTATAACTTACACACTTTATTTTACAATCTCCAACTCAAAAGATAGAGCTTTGGAGGTTTGATTTTTATATTGAGGTTTTGCTATACATCTTATTGACAAAAATATAGTAATAGAAGTGTTTTGATTACCTCTATATGTAAAAATACACAGTATATTTTGCTATTTTGTAAATTCCTTGATTTTATTGTCGTCTGTATGCTATAATTAGGATAAGTTTTGTCTTATTTTATGTATATATTTGGAGGGTATAGCTTGTGGCTTTAAAGTTAATGTACATAACAAACAAACCTGAAATCGCATCAATTATTGATGAGTTAGGGGTAAACAGAGTTTTTCTTGATCTTGAAATAAACGGAAAGGATGACAGACAAGGACATCTTGATACCGTAATTTCAAGACACTCTATTGATGATGTTTCTAAGCTTAGAAGCGTTATTAAAAATGGAGAGCTATTAGTAAGATGTAATCCTATTTTTGAAGGTTCAAAAGAAGAAATTGATCGACTTGTAAACGATGGTGCAGATATAATTATGCTGCCATATTTCAAGACTGTTGAAGAAGTAAAAACCTTTGTAAAGCTTGTAGATGGACGTGTAAAAACTGATCTACTTTTTGAAACTCCACAGGCTGTAGAGCTTGTTGATGAGATTTTAAATGTAGATGGTATAGATGAAGTACATATCGGATTAAATGATCTACATTTGGGTTATGGACTTACATTTATGTTTGAGCTTTTTGCAAACGGTATAGTTGACAAACTATGTGAAGCGTTTAAAAAGCATAATATACCATACGGAATAGGTGGTATAGCAGCACTTGGTAAGGGTGCATTACCTGCTGAATTTGTAATCGCTGAACATTATCGTTTGGGTTCAACCTGTGCTATACTTTCAAGAAGCTTTTGTAATTTAAAGGATATTAATGATTCTGTAGAATTTAGAGATGTATTTTCAAAAAGTTTAGTAAACACAAGAAATTTTGAAAATAAGCTATTAGGCGAAAATCAGGATTATTTTGAACAGAATAGAGAATTAGTCTGTAAAATAATATCCAAAATAGTTAAGGAAATAAAAGCGAAAAACGTATAAAGGGTGTGAATGTAATGAATCTTTTACTCACAGGAGCGTTTAATTATAGCGAGCAACAACTTAAAACTTTAGAAGAATTGGGTTGCTCTATAACATTTGTTCAGGATGAACGAGAAGAATTGAATATAGATTGTTCAAAATTTGATGCAGTTGTTTGTAATGGTTTATTTTTATATACACCAATTGAAAAATTCTTAAATCTTAAGTATATACAGGCAACAAGTGTTGGTTTAGATAGACTTCCCTTGGATTATATTAAAAGCAAGGATATTGTTCTTAAAAATGCTAGGGGCGTTTATAGCATACCTATGGCTGAATGGTGTATCTCAAGAATACTTGATGTTTACAAGCATTCAGAGTTTTTCTTTGAAAATCAGAAAAACAAAAAATGGGAAAAACACAGAGGGCTTATAGAGCTTTATGGAAAAACAGCTACTGTTGTAGGAGCTGGAGATATTGGAACAGAAACTGCAAAAAGACTTAATGCTTTTGGTGTAGATGTAATAGCAGTTGATATAGTAAAGCCAACTGCCGAATGCTATTGTAGCTATTTTGATATATCTGATATACAAAAGGCATTAAGTATAAGTGACATAGTAATAATTACACTTCCTCTTACTGATGAAACAAGAAATTTATTTAATACAGAATTGCTTTCTCATATTAAAGACGGAGGTATTCTTATAAATATGTCCAGAGGTGGAATAATAGACGAAAAAGCACTCGCTATAGCATTAGAAAACGGTAAGCTTGGCTCTGCTATACTTGACGTTTTTGAAAACGAACCACTTAGTGCTGACAGCTCACTTTGGGATATAAAAAATCTACTTATCACACCTCATAACTCGTTCGTATCTGATAGAAATAGTCAGAGATTATTTAAAATAATTTATAATAATTTAAAATTACATATTAATAAATAAGTAAAAAACAATTTATATCGTAAGAATAAAAAACACTGTGAATTTTGTTTTATAGTAATGTGTTCTATACATTAAATTTGTAAAAGCACATCAAACGTTTCTTAAAAATCTAATTAAGATAACTAGATTTGTGTTTTAAAAATATAGGTTATATTTTATATTAAGTGCGGTGTTAGATTATGTTTAATAAATATGTTAATTATAAGTATTGTAAGTGTATGGTGGGATTGATGTGTGGATGCTAGCTTATTGGAGTATTTTTATATATACCGTAGTGGTTTCCTGGCTATGCAAATATGTAAATAATAATAGAGGCTACAAACGCGTAATTAATCAAAAATATGATGTAATCGAACGTAATGTTGGTATTATGGGAGCAATGATTTGTTGTGCTTTGGTAATATTTTTTTCAGCTACAAGAGGTTTTATGGCTGATACTGCATCATATGCTACAGATTTTAAATATTTAAGTGATAATTTAGCTGATATACCAATTATTTTAAAAAGTGAAGAAAAGGGTGTTTTATTTAAAGCTATTCAAGTAGCCTTTAAACATTTTATTAGTGATGACTACCAAACGTGGTTTACTTTTCTTGCTTGGTTTCAAGGCTTTGCTGTAGCAAAATTCATAAGCGATTATTCTGAAGAGTTTAATTTTGCGTGGTTTTTGTTTGTAGCAAATGGTACGTTCACGTGGATGATGAACGGAATAAGACAATTTACAGCTGTAGCTATAATTTTACTAGCAAGTAAATATTTATTTAACAAGAGATGGTTCTTCTTTTTCATTGCTGTAGCAATATCATATTATATTCACGATACCGTTATAATTTGGGTTATATTTTACTTTATCGTTCAGGGAAAACCGTTTAACAAAAAAGTAATTTTTTCAATACTTATGGCTGTTGTAATTGTTATATTTTTAGAACAATTTACAGGCTTGTTAGATAGTGCTTTAGAGGGTACATCTCATCAGGGTGCCACAGCTCAGTTTGCTCAGGATGA
This sequence comes from Acutalibacteraceae bacterium, assembly GCA_036309185.1. Taxonomy (GTDB): domain Bacteria; phylum Bacillota; class Clostridia; order Oscillospirales; family Acutalibacteraceae; genus CAG-964. Next base: position 13,790 of record JAXJUF010000058.1, on the reverse strand, counting down.
TGGTGTAAATTTCGTAACCACCATTCTGTTTGCAATACCGGTAGTTATCGCCTTTTGGAAAAGAGACATTATCGAATCTGTACCACATCCACGACACATTGATGTACTTATTAATATGTCATGCTGTACTATGGCAATAAGCTTAATAGGTAATTTCACAAGTGGAATATTAATAGGTAGATTACCAATTTATTTTTATTTTGGCAACTATGTTTTACTACCTTGGCTCATTGAAAACTGCTTCTTTGGTAGTGAAAAAAATATTATGAAAACTAGTTGTTATATAGGTTATTTCTGTTATTTTGTATATTTCATTAACAGTCAAGGTTATCTATCATCTATTACAGGAATAAACGCAATTATAAATTCATAAACCAAACAATGAATTTATGTTCAATTTTCAAAGAATAAAAATTATTAATATCAAAGAGTGTATAAAATCTTTTTCCGATTTTATACACTCTTTAGTCTTATCATAGCCAAAAACACGAAATTCAAATTAATGAATTTAGTGTTTTTTATACGTTTATTTAATTATTCGTCCTTGCCACAGCACTTTTTGTACTTCTTACCGCTTCCACATGGGCATAAGTCATTACGACCTACTTTTTTGCTCTTTTTTACTGTTGTATTTGAGCTTGCCTCTGATGAACCACCACTTGTTGATGTTGGGTTAGCCATTTGCTCACGTTTAATTAAAACTGTAGCTTCATCTACTGTTTCCTGCTGTTCCTCGGCAATTTCCTTGTCGATTTCGTCAGAGCGTTCGCCCTTCATTATAGCCTCTTCTTTAGCAGCCTGTAGCTCTTTTATACGCTTTTCTCTAATCTGCTTAGCCTTTTCAACCTCAGCAAGCTGTCTTGACTGAATAGCTGCAATCTTCTTTGGAGCAGATAAGCAAAGCTTAGCTGTATTCTCTCTGATAGAATCAATCATCTGATCAAACATATCAAAGCCTTCTAGTCTGTACTCTACTACAGGGTCTTTCTGAGCAAATGCACGCAATCTTATACCCTGCTTTAGGTTATCCATATCGTCAATATGTTGCATCCAATATGTATCAACACTCTTTAGAAGATATACACGTTCCATCTCACGCATAGTTTCTTCAGGAAGTAGCTCCTCGTTTTCTTCATATATCTTAGTAGCCTTCTCCTGTAGGATTTCTATTATCTTCTTGCTGTCCATATCTGCAAGCTCATCAAGTGTAAGGTCAAGACAATCATCATCCTCTGTAAGTACCCAGCCCATATAGTACTCTCTTAGACTGTCCATATTCCACTGTTCACGAAGAATGTTATCATCACAATATAGCTTAACTGTATCTGTAATATTATCATTAATCATCTTAATAACAACATCTTTTATGTTTTCACCGTTAAGAACCTGATCACGCTGTGAATAGATGATCTCTCTTTGCTTGTTCATAACGTCATCGTACTGAAGTACGTTTTTACGAATAGCAAAGTTTCTGCCCTCTACCTTCTGCTGTGAGCTTTCAATAATACCTGAAAGCGCTCTGTTTTCTATAGCCATATCATCAGGAGTGTTAAGTCTTGTCATAACAGCTTCCATTCTTTCTCCACCAAATAGACGCATTAGATCATCATCTGTTGAAAGATAGAAACGGCTCTTACCAGGGTCACCCTGTCTACCTGCACGACCACGAAGCTGGTTATCAATACGACGTGATTCGTGACGCTCTGTACCAATAATGTACAAACCACCAGCCTTACGTACCTCTTCAGCCTCATCCTTTAGCTCATCCTTATATTTCTGATTAAGCTCCTGGAAAGTCTTTCTAGCACTTAAAATCTCTTCATCTGTTGTTTCTGCATAGCCTCTTGCCTGAGAAATAAGCTCTTCATCAAAGCCATTCTTTCTCATTTCTGACAAAGCCATAAATTCAGCGTTACCACCTAGAATAATATCGGTACCACGACCAGCCATATTAGTAGCAATTGTAACAGCACCCTTTTTACCTGCCTGTGCTACAATTTCAGCTTCTCTTTCGTGTTGCTTAGCATTAAGTACATTATGCTTTATTCCACGTCTTTTTAGCATAGCACTTAGAATTTCTGATTTTTCAATTGAAATTGTACCAACTAGAACTGGCTGTCCCTTTGCATTACACTCGATAATATCTTCAATTACAGCGTTAAACTTACCCTTTTCATTCTTGAAGATATAGTCAGGCTCGTCTATTCTTTGTACAGGCTTATTTGTAGGAATTTCGATAATATCAAGCTCGTAAATTTCGCCAAACTCAGATTCCTCTGTCATAGCTGTACCTGTCATACCTGAAAGCTTTTTATATAGACGGAAATAATTCTGGAATGTGATAGTTGCAAGAGTTTTGCTCTCGTTCTCTATCTTTACCCCCTCTTTAGCCTCAATAGCCTGGTGCAAGCCCTCGTTATATCTACGACCATACATCAAACGACCTGTAAATTCGTCAACGATGATTACCTCACCATCTTTAACAACATAGTCTATATCAATACGCATTGTACCATGAGCCTTGATAGCCTGATTTATATGGTGCTGAATTGTAAGGTTGTCTGGGTCTGTAAGATTTTCAATATCGAAGAACTTCTCTACCTTCTTTACACCGTGCTGTGTAAGTGTAGCTGTTTTAGCCTTTTCGTCGATAATATAATCAATACCCTCTGACTTGTAGTATTCCTCGTTATCCTCTTTTGTATCTATTTCTGCAAACTTCTCGCATTTAAGTGTACGAGCAAGCTTATCTGCCTTTTCGTAAAGGTCTGTAGATTTATCACCCTGACCTGAAATAATAAGTGGTGTTCTTGCTTCATCAATAAGAATTGAGTCAACCTCATCGACAATAGCAAATGCGTGTCCTCGCTGAACCTTTCTCTCTTTGTAAACTACCATATTATCTCTTAGGTAGTCAAAGCCAAGCTCATTATTTGTACCGTATGTAATATCAGCAGCATAAGCCTCTTTTCTCTCACCACTTGAAATATTGTGTGTAATCAAGCCTACTGATAATCCAAGATAGTTATATAGCTTACCCATCCATTCAGAGTCACGCTTAGCAAGGTAATCGTTTACTGTAACAACGTGTACACCCTCGCCTGTTAAACCATTCAGATATGCTGGTAATGTAGCAACAAGAGTTTTACCCTCACCTGTACGCATCTCTGCAATTCTACCCTGATGAAGTACAATACCACCAATAACCTGTACAGGATAATGACGCATACCCAATACTCTGTCAGAAGCCTCTCTACATACAGCAAAAGCATCTGGAAGAATATCGTCTGTAGTTTCACCGTTAGCTAATCTTTCTTTAAGTATATTAGTCTGATTCTTCAGCTCTTCCTCTGTCATAGCCTTGTACTTTTCTTCAAGCTCAAGAACACTATTCATTATAGGCTTAACCCTTTTTAATTCCTTTTTACTATAGTTACCAAACAAAGCTTTTATAAAACCCATTGTTGATAAAACCTCCTCTTTCTATATCCTTTATATATATAACAAATTCTTGTAAATCCAATTTATTATTAGCAAAGGTCTCTAATCTTTGTTATTATAACACATATTAAACCAAAAATCACTAAGAAATTGTAAATAGATAAATTAATTTTTAAAAACTTAATTATAATTACATATAAAACAAATTACTTTATATATTTTATTAACGGTTTTCTTGACAGTAGTTAATATTAATTTTATAATTATACTTGAAGCAATATGCTTATATTATCTTTTAATATATTTAAAATTAATTGAGAGGATTGTTTACAATGAAAAGTGACGCTATAAAAAATGGTGTACAGAATGCACCACACAGAACATTGTTTAATGCTCTTGGCTTTACTGCTGAAGAGCAGAAAAAACCATTGATTGGTATAGTAAGCTCATTTAATGAGATTGTACCAGGACATATGAACATCGACAAAATTACAGAGGCTGTTAAGCTTGGTGTAGCTATGGCTGGTGGTACACCTGTTGTATTCCCTGCAATTGCTGTATGCGACGGTATTGCTATGGGTCATCAGGGTATGAAATATTCTTTGGTTACTCGTGATTTGATTGCAGACTCTACAGAATGTATGACAATGGCTCACGGCTTTGACGCTCTTGTTATGATTCCTAACTGTGATAAAAACGTACCAGGCTTACTTATGGCTGCAGCTAGAATGAACCTACCTACAATTTTTATAAGTGGTGGTCCAATGCTTGCTGGTACTGTAAACGGCTGTAAGGTTAGCTTCTCAGCTGCTTCTGAGGCTGTAGGTGCTCACGCAGCAGGCAAAATTACAGACGAAGAGCTTACTGAATATGAAGAGAAAACCTGCCCAACCTGTGGCTCTTGCTCTGGTATGTATACTGCAAACTCAATGAACTGCTTAACAGAGGTTCTTGGTATGGGCTTGCGTGGCAATGGTACAATTCCTGCTGTATATTCAGAAAGAATCAGACTTGCTAAAAAAGCTGGTATGCAGATTATGGAGCTATTAAAGAAGGATATTCGCCCAAGAGATATTATGACAAAAGAAGCATTTGAAAATGCTCTTACAATAGATATGGCTCTTGGTTGCAGTACTAACAGTATGCTTCACCTACCTGCTATTGCACACGACGCTGGCATTGAAATTGACCTTGATATCGCAAATAAAATCAGTGATAAGGTACCTAACCTATGCCATTTAGCCCCTGCTGGTCATCATCATATGGAAGACCTTAACGAGGCTGGTGGCGTATACGCTGTTATGAACGAGGTTAACAAGCTTGGTCTTCTACATACAGATTGCATTACAGTTACAGGTAAAACAGTTGGCGAAAATATTGCATTGTGCAAAAACAAGAACCCTGAGGTTATTCGTACTGTTGAAAATCCTTACAGCAAAACAGGTGGTATAGCTGTACTAAGAGGTAACCTTGCTCCTGACTCTTGTGTTGTTAAGAGAAGTGCCGTAGCTGAGGAAATGCTTGTACACGAAGGACCTGCAAGAGTATTTGATTGCGAAGAGGACGCTATGAAGGCTATTATGGGCGATCAGATTAAAGACGGTGACGTTGTTGTTATTCGTTATGAAGGTCCTAAGGGTGGCCCTGGTATGAGAGAAATGCTTAACCCAACATCTGCTATTATGGGTAGAGGTCTAGGTAGCACTGTTGCTCTTATTACAGACGGACGTTTTTCAGGAGCTACAAGAGGTGCTGCTATCGGTCACGTATCACCAGAAGCAGCTGTAGGTGGTCCTATTGCACTTGTAAAAGAGGGCGACATTATTGCTATAGACATTATGGCTAACACTATTAATGTTAAGGTTTCTGACGAAGAAATGGAAGCTAGAAGAAAAGAATGGACACCAAGAGAGCCAAGAATAAAAACAGGCTATCTTGCAAGATATGCTTCAATGGTAACATCAGGAAATACAGGTGCTATTCTTGAAGTAAAATAATAAATAAGTATAACAACCCTAAAGGTTTAAAAAAGCGTAGTAGTCAAATCGACTTCTACGCTTTTTATATATAATATTAATATCTAATTTAAACACTAGATATCTCGTCGGCAGATTTTGTTCTGAACGAATACTTTATTTTAAATGGTGTTTTAGTATTAATCACAAATCTAGATTTATCTATCTTCTAATTATAAAAGACCTCTAAAAGTTAGTTTTTAGCTAACTTTTAGAGGTCAAATCAGTATTTTAATTTTTATTTAAGTGCCTCAATAGCAGCTTTTATCATTGCGATTTTTTCACGCTCTTTTTCTGCCTGTTGTTTTACCTTTTCTACAACATTTGCAGGAGCCTTGCCGATAAAGCCCTGATTATTAAGCTTACCCTCAGACTGTGCAAGCATTTTTTCAGTTTTAGCAAGCTCTTTATTTAAACGCTGAAGCTCTTCTTCTTTATCAACAAGCTCGCTCATAGGAATATAAATCTTAGCCTCTGCTGTAATAACAGTAACAGCACCCTCTATGTCAAAGCTGTCACCAACCTCTACCTCACTTGCAGAAGCAAGCTTGCAGATAAATGGAGCACCATTTTTGAATACTGTTTTTTGGTCGGTTGCTATATAAACCTTAGCCTTTCTTGAAGGTGGTACATTCATTTCTGAACGACGAGTACGAATTGCTCTGATACCGTTCATTACAACCTCCATTTCCTCTCTAGCCTGTGGGAAATCATATTCAGCTGTAAACTCAGGATATTTTGAAAGCATAATTGTATCGCCCTGATGAGGTAATGTCTGCCAGATTTCCTCTGTGATAAATGGCATAAATGGGTGTAACAAGCGAAGTGCGTTATCAAGTACCCATACAAGCACCTGTCTTGCATTTTGTGCAGACTCACCTGTGCTTTGTAGTCTTGACTTAGCAAGCTCAATATACCAGTCGCAGTAGCAATCCCAGATAAAGTCGAATACCTTTTGAACAGCCATACCAAGCTCAAACTTATCAAGGTTTTCAGTAACCTCTTTAGCTACGTTATTAAGTGTACTGATAATCCACTTATCCTCTGTTGCAAGCTCGTCTGGTAGTTCGTTTTCAACATTATGCTCATCAATGTTCATATGAACAAATCTTGCTGCATTCCAAAGCTTGTTTGCAAAGTTACTGCTAAATTCTACTCTTTCATCATAGAAACGCATATCGTTACCAGGTGCATTACCTGTTGCAAGAGTTAGTCTCAAAGCGTCAGCACCATATTTTTCGATAATCTCAAGTGGGTCAATACCATTACCAAGAGATTTACTCATCTTTCTACCCTGACTGTCACGAACAAGACCGTGGATAAGAACAGTATCAAATGGTACCTTACCTGTATGCTCAATACCAGAGAACATCATTCTCATAACCCAGAATGGGATAATATCGTAGCCTGTTACAAGTGTATTTGTAGGATAGAAATAATCTAGCTCCTCTGTATTTTCAGGCCAACCAAGTGTTGAGAATGGCCATAACGCAGAGCTGAACCATGTATCAAGTGTATCAGGATCCTGACGCATTTCTTTGCCACATTTTGGACAGGTTGCGTGATTCTCCTTTGTTACTACCATTTCTCCACAGTCATCGCAATAGAACGCTGGTATCTGATGACCCCACCAAAGCTGACGAGAAATACACCAGTCACGGATATTTTCGAGCCAGTGGAAATATGTTTTCTCAAAGTGAGATGGTACAAACTTAGTTTCGCCAGTTTTTACTGCATCAATAGCAGGCTGTGCAAGTGGCTTCATCTTTACAAACCACTGCTTTGAAACTCTAGGCTCAACAGTTGTGCCACAACGGTAACAGGTACCAACGTTATGGCTGTAATCCTCTACTCTAAGTAAAGCACCCTCAGCCTCAAGGTCAGCTACAATAGCCTTTCTAGCCTCGTATCTGTCCATACCTGCGTACTTAGGATAATCCTCTGTGATTTTTGCGTCATCTGTCATAACATTTATAACAGGTAGATTATGTCTTAAACCAACCTCAAAGTCGTTAGGGTCGTGAGCTGGTGTAATTTTAACAACACCTGTTCCGAAATCCATTTCTACATAATCATCTGCAACAATAGGAATTTCTCTGTGTACAATAGGAAGAATAAGTGTTTTTCCTACCATATCCTTATATCTTTCGTCATTAGGGTTTACAGCTACAGCTGTATCACCAAGCAATGTTTCAGGACGTGTTGTAGCAAGGTCGATATGACCACTACCGTCTGCAAGCTGATATCTTAAATGCCAGAAATGACCAGCCTGATCCTCATAATCAACCTCAGCATCTGAAATAGATGTTAAGCAATGAGGACACCAGTTGATAATTCTTTCACCACGGTAAATAAGACCTTTATTATAAAGGTTTACAAAAACCTCTTTTACAGCCTGATTACAGCCCTCATCCATAGTAAAGCGTTCTCTCTGCCAGTCACAGCTACTACCCATTTTCTTTAGCTGATCGCAGATTCTACCACCATACTCTTTTTTCCATTCCCACGCACGCTCAAGGAAGCCTTCTCTACCTAAATCTTCCTTAGTTACGCCCTCTTTACGCATAGCCTCAACAATTTTAGCCTCTGTTGCGATAGATGCGTGGTCAGTACCAGGCAACCATAATGTACAGTAGCCCTGCATTCTTCTGTAACGGATAAGAATATCCTGTAATGTGTTATCAAGTGCATGACCCATATGCAACTGACCAGTAATATTTGGTGGTGGCATAACTATTGTATAAGGCTTCTTTTCCTTATCAATTTCTGAATGAAAATAGTTTTCTTTTACCCAAAAGTCATATATTTTATCTTCAACCTCGCTAGGGTTATATGACTTTGCAAGCTCTTTAGCCATTTTGCTTCTCTCCTTACTTTATATAGTTACGAATACAAAATTCGATTATTTACATAATATCTAATTATCCCATTGTTACCCCGTTTTGTCAATGGGGTGATAAGGGTTTTGTGAGGATAAATTGTGGAGAATTAATTGTCTGTATATAGGTTACTCTAACATATATTTTTAAAGCCAGTTACTATGGTATTTTTCACCACAGTAACTGGCTTTCTGTAAATTACTAAAAAATCTAAAACACATACTCCAGCGTTGGAAATATAGGCTTTATACACAGATTATTGAATTGCTCTGTGATATGTAACTACCTTATCTACACACATTGGTCCAATTGTTAAACAAGCAATTCCAAATATTATAAACATAACAGACATTATTATTATAAATTTGCATTCATTCTGTTTGCACAATTTTTTACGTAATAAAATTGTAAGTATACCTATTAAAATAAATATTATACCAAATACAGGGTATAGCACATACCAAATTTCAAAAAGTTTTATATAATCCATAGTCAATCCCCCTAACAACGCTCTAAAATATTTTGTATAGTTGCTATCACCCCTATTGTAAATAATACAGGAGCTAAAATAGCATCAATAATAAAAAATATTTTGTAAATTGTCTGCCAAATTTTAAACCTTATGGAATCTTCTGTTATCCTAAATGTATCTCCCTTTGATAAAAAAATCGCTAGAAACTCCATAATAAAGAAAACAGATATTAATAGAGCTGCTGAAATAACAGAAGGAGCACCAAATAATTTTATAGAAGTGACCGTTAATATTAAATCAATTAAAAAAGTTACGGACATTGCAACTATCATCATCGTATGAATAAATTTAAATTTTTTCATAATCTAAGCACCTCGCTATAAATGAATAGGTTAAAATATTAATATAGGTATTAGGTGTTACATATCGACTATTTTACTTGCACAAATACCATTTATTGTATTTATATTGTATATCATTTTCTTTCGGTTGTAAAGTATTGTGCTGTAATTGTACTTATTTAATTTGATAGCCTTAATAATCTTTATTTTTCCATTCCTCAGTAAAATTGGAATTTACCAGTTTGTCAATTCATTCTTCAACTGCAAAATTCTATTCTTAATTTCGTTTATTATTATCTTAAACTCTTCATCCGATTTCCCTGTAGGGTCTTCCAGCTCCCAGTTATCGTCAAATGCTCTGTCTATAAAAGGACACTCAACATTACACCCCATCGAAATTGCTATATCAGGATCTGGAATATCTGTAATAAGCTTTGAGTGTTGGGTTTGTTCCATATCAATTCCGTATAGCTCTTTCATAATTCTGACAGCATCCTGATTAATTTTCGGCTTTGTTTCCGTGCCAGCAGAAAAAGCTTCAAATTCATCTGGTGCCAAATACTTTCCTAATGCTTCTGCAATCTGACTTCGACATGAATTATGAACACAAATAAAGGCTACTCTTTTCTTTGGCTTTTGGTAAAATGGACATTCTTTTTGTAAGCATTGATTGTTGAGGTGAGAACGAGAACAAACTATTTCATTCATTTCCATTTTGATACCTAGCTTTTCACCTGTAAAATTAACTGCTTCTATGATAGCAAGATATGAATCTCGTTTACAGCAACGAGGACCTCCATTTTTACCTATTGAATCTAATGCTTTTGCTGTCATTTGATTTGAAAGACCCCATGCCTCTTTTGCCAATGGTGTAGATTTTAATGCAATAGAAAGATACATTCCTGTGCTAATTCCTGCTCCACAAGCACCCCAAAATCCACAAGCACCACCAGGCACCTGCTTTCCTCTTTTTTGCATTTCATAAAGGGCAGTTTTTAAATCTATATCTCCACCTGCGTTTTTGTAGGCAGTCAAAAGTGCAGATCCAACCATCGTGTGATGTTCTGGAGCGTGCATATGGCAAGAGGGTATAGACATCATTTCTTCCAAAATCTCAATCGGGTTTGTAGATTTATTGTTAAAGCATATTGAAACAATTTTATCCATTCCACTTGTATGACATTCATCACAAACAAAATGTTTGTTTATACACCTTGTCTTACTGCTTTGTTTTCTATGGCAGAGTTCACATTCCATTGTTTCATCGAAGTCCATGTACTCTAATGGAGCTTTGCAAATTAAGCATTCTTCATTCATCTAACTCACCTTTTCAAATTCAAGTTTACCATTATAATTATATCACGACAAACCACAGAGAGCAAGGCAACGCCCTACCAAGCCCTAGTATTGCAAAAAGTTTTTATACAAGTGCAGATATTACCGATAAAAGAAACCCCAAGAACTTTTGTTCTTGGAGTTTTGTGTTTACTATATTTTCAAAATTTTGGTTAGTATCAGCCGTTGTGTTTATTACCAAGCTGATAAAACGCAACTGCAGAAGCGGCAGCGACATTCAGCGAATCCACGCCATGATACATTGGTATTTTTACGGTGAAATCGCAATCAGATATAGTTTTGTCAGAAAGTCCGTCACCCTCTGTTCCCATAATGATTGCAAGTTTATTTTCATTCATCAGCAATGGGTCATTGATAGAAAGAGAATTGTCTTTAAGTGCCATTGCTACTGTTTTAAATCCGAGGTCTTTTATTTCGTCAAAAGAATCGTTGTTTAAAAATGTCCAGTCAATCTGAAAAACAGTGCCCATACTCACTCTTACGGCACGTCTGTACAGAGGGTCTGAACATCCTGCAGTAAGAATTACTGCGTCCATTCCCAGTGCTGCAGCTGAACGGATTATGGCACCTACATTGGTAGGATTCATAACCTTGTCTAATATAACAATTCTACTTTTATTTTTGCAGATTTCTTTTACTTTTAAAAGTGGTTTTCGTTTCATAGCACAAAGCATACCTCTAGTGAGCTTGAAACCCGTCAGCTGTGTAAGAACATCAAACTCTGCACAAAAAATTGGAACATCTTTTATTTTGGCAAGAATATGCTTACCTTCGCCCTCAATGTGCCTTTTTTCCATAAGGCAGGATACAGGCTCATACCCTGCATCAATAGCACGCTCTATTACCTTTGGGCTTTCTGCTATAAACATACCTTTTTCTGGAAACTCTCTGTTTAAAAGCTGGACCTCGCTCAGCCGTGCATATACATCAAGCTCAGGAGCAAGAAAATCTGTTATTTCTATAATATTACTCATAATATCTCCGTTATGTTAAATCATATTGCAGTTTAGCCCTGAATATATCAGAGTTAAACTGCTGACTATTAAGTTTATTGAATAGTTCTATAAATTGGAATTTGTCATACCAAACTTATCTCTTGATTTCCATTTCAACTATTCGCCACTGTTCTCCAAACAATTCACAAAACATCTCTTCGCCGTTTTCTTTAAATCCTGCGGCTTTGTAGCAGTAATATGCTGGTTTGTTGTTATCGAATACACCAAGGGTAATTTTCTCTGCTCCAAAAATATCAAAAGCATATTTAATTGCAAGTGTAAGCATTTGCTTTCCGTAACCCTTACCTCTTTTTGAATCGTCCACAATTACAAAGCCAAATCGGATTACCTTCTTTCCTTCATCTGTATATCTCAAAATCAAATGACCTACTACACCACTTTCGTCAAATGCTGTTAAGGGATAAAAATTATCCAACTCAATGCAATCACCATTGTTTCCAATATACTTATTGTTTATATCTTCACTTGTAATAGGGTAATCGCCAAATCTATCTGAACTCCATTTTCGCAAAGCATCCTCGTCTTTTATCCAACTTACAATACATTCAGCATCACAAGGCTTATAATGTCTTAATCTTAATTCCATTTTATTGTCTCCTCTACAAATTCCAATTTGTCTTTACCGATATTATATCAGTCACTCTTTGTTTTGTCTATCAATTAAAACAAATGTAAATGGTAATGTTACTCTACGGTGGATTTTGATAATAGTATTGAGCTTTTTCTCACCACTACAAAGTTAAATAAAATAATTTATCGCTAATAACAAGAAACGGCAATTAGAAATTTGATATAATCTAATTGCAATTGTGCTGTTTGAATATATTATTATTTTAAAATTAGAATTTTATAAACCTAAAATAGTAAAGCATGCATATTGAGCAAAGACTCCTGTTAACCATTCATTGGCTTCGTTATATACCTCTTGAGATAGAGAATCTTTTGTTAAAATGATCTTTCCTATTTCTGTCCATTCTTTAATCGAAATTTCTATTTCTCCAAATGGATTATATATTGGAACTACCTCCTTAATAGCATCTATAAATCCATCAAATTTACCAAAATTTTTAATTTTATCGTTAACTATACGATTTACATACGCTATAATACCTCTGTAAACAAAAAAATAAAGCATCCACAGCCCACTGACTGTTTGACGACAATCAGAAGGCATACGCTATTAGAGTTATTGCAGAACTCATAATAACTTGTGAACGCTATTTATTCTCTGTATATTCTACAGGGGTTTAATAGATTTGTCAAGAAAGTTCGTACACTCTTTTAGCGATGGGGTATGGACTTTCTTTTTTTGTTTTTTAACACTAAAATTGAATCCCCAGAACACTGACAAAAATACAAAGGTTGTTATAACAACAGTATCGCCATGACCACTGATGCGTTCGCAGTCAGTCCGTTCCACAAATGGAGCTTCCTAACCTCTGTCGAGATGACACAGGGAACGAATAGCGTGCCAAATACATCTTCATACTTCCACACACGAAAGATATATTTGCTACTACTTTAACAGCTGGGTAAGAGCGTTGCTCTGATTAATACGTCAATCAAAGTACTGGTGCAGTAAAACCGTGAATGTCGGTAGGACATGCCTTGGTGTAAAGCTTGTAAATCGCTGTATTGCGTAAGCCAACCGTAAGCAGGAACCCTTTGACAGGTGAAATTTGTTATGTTACTGGATAAAAGAAAAAACGGAACTAGTTCCGTTTTTGAAAAGCAATATTCTGTTTTAGAGGACACACTCTAGAGTATATCCTCTAAAATGAATGGTGCGCTGGGAGGGACTCGAACCCCCGACCTACTGGTTCGTAGCCAGTCACTCTATCCAGCTGAGCTACCAACGCATGAGTCTTCTCTTGACTGCCTATATATAATATCACATTAAAATAAAAAAATCAAGTCTTTTTTCAAAAAAATTTAATTAAAAAATTACAATCCATCTGTTATAGTATTTCTGCTCTAAACAATAGATAAAATTTTCGAACAGATTTTTATCTAACAAATATCATATCACATCAAAGCTAACACCCTGTGAGGACAGGATATGAAGCAAGGTGGAAAATCTACCGAAAAGATATCTACCTGAAAGATATCTACCTGTTAGAACAGAAATAGTATTAAAGATAAATGGCTCTATAATAAATGTTGGGGTAAAGAAAAATAGAGCCTAAAAAGTTAATAAAAAATTAAGGCATATTTTGAAAAAATCCTGTAAAATGAAAAGCGACCAAACTACCATTTTAGGAGATCAAAAT
>JAXJUF010000057.1:0-40177 GCA_036309185.1 Acutalibacteraceae bacterium | reverse complement strand
GTGATTTTCCTCCTGTTAGGTTGCTGTGGTAACTTTATTCTAACATCGTGGTTCTTCACTGTGAACCTTTTTTATTTATCTGTTCAATTTCATTTTACAATTTACCATTTTTTTGTTATGGGCAAAACTTACAAATTAATCACAAATATATATAGTGAAAAATCATAGTTTTTTGTATGAGCATATCACATCAAATCAATATTCTTTCTTGAGATTGGTCATTGTTTTTTCTAGAATATTAGGATATAATTAAATTCACAACATTACTTAAAAATATATAAACACTTTAAAAAGGAAATAATATCTTACATGTAAAATTATTGTCTTTTTCTAAGTGTCAGGAAGGATTTTTTATGAATAGTAGTAAAACAACCTGTTCAGTTGCTATGGCTGTGTATAACGGAGGAAAATTTATCGAACAGCAATTGATGTCTATTTTAAATCAAACTCATCCTGTTGATGAGGTAATCATCTGTGACGACGGAAGTAATGATAATACAATAGAAATTATAAATAACATAATAAACTCACATAAGCTTACTAATTGGCACCTGCATCAAAACCCCAAAAATATGGGTGCAAGAAAAACTTTTAATAAAGCAATAAAAAAATGTTGTGGAGATATTATATTTTTTTGTGATCAAGATGATATTTGGGAAACTACTAAGGTAGAAGAAATCATTAGGACATTCGATGAAAACAATAGCATAAAATCGGTAATAACTAATTTTAAACTTATTGATGAAAACAATAACTACATTTTTAACGATGATAAATTAGATAATCCCTGGTTCAATTATAAAGATCATTCTCCCGAGCCTAATAACAGTTCTCTTTATAAAGTCCCCTTAACTACAGTACTCTTACAATGTGTTGCTCCAGGATGTACTCAAGCTATACGAAGAGAATTAACGGAACCACTATTTAATTTTAATCACGACTTATTATATCACGATGCAAAAATTCATCTTATAGCAAGTGCAAATGACAGTCTTTATTACATAAATAAAGCGCTAACAAAATATAGAATTCATTCTACCAATACAGTTGGAATTCCCAAATGTGCAATAAGAAGAAGAAAAAAACAATTTTTTTACATTCCATTATACTATATTATTCATTCTATAAATGGAATTCGTTGCTTAATAAAAAATACTGAAATTCACCAAACGCTCGATCTCAAACCTATCATTGAACAAGTAGATAAACTTGAAATGAAAGACTATTTGTTATCCGATTACAGTCATTGGAAAGAATATGCAATTAGTAGAGATAAACTATATGGTAAAGAAAAACACAAATATAAATATTGGAAAACACAAAAAAATTATTGGAAACCAAATAAAAAATACAACACAATGAAATACAAAAGTTATCTTTCAGATCCTATAGAAAGATATGAAAAAAAAGTTTTAGATTTTGTTGCTATGTTTAAACGCTAATTCTATATTATACCAATATTATATCAATATCATACAAATAACACATCTCTTCCTCGTTTAATATCATATATTTTATAATATTTCTGCTTGAAACAGCATATAAGATTTTCGAAGAAAAATAGACAGTACTTTTGATTTTCAGATAATTTCTAAAGATTAGCATAAAAATATTAATACCCAAATAATCAAGGCAGACACTTTTTGAATGGTGTCTGCCTTGATTGTTTATATTACGATTTTATTCATTTTCGTTAAATGACTGTGTTGCAAGGAATTGTAGGTGAGCTAGCTTTTTAGCTGCCTGCATTTCTGCTCTGTCGAATAGCATTTCTGCTCTTTCTGGATTTGCACGAGATAATGCATTGTAACGAACCTCACCCATCAAGAAGTCACGGTAGCTCATTGTAGGAGCCTTTGAATCTATTGTAAGTGGGTTCTTGCCAGCCTCAGCAAGTCTTGGGTCGTAACGGTAGATATGCCAGTAGCCTGACTGTACAGCCTTTTTCTCTTCGCTTTGTGCTATTGTCATACCACCCTTAATGCCGTGGTTGATACAAGGAGCGTAGCAGATGATAATTGAAGGGCCGTTGTAGCTTTCTGCCTCTACAAACGCCTTGATACACTGATTATAGTCAGCACCCATAGCAACCTGTGCTACATATACATCGCCATATGTCATTGCAATAGCTGCAAGGTCTTTCTTGTTTGTAGCCTTACCTGCTGCTGCAAACTGTGCGATAGAGCCACTAGGTGTAGCCTTTGAAGCCTGACCACCTGTATTTGAGTAAACCTCTGTATCGAACACAAGAATATTTACATCCTTACCAGATGCAAGAACGTGATCCAAGCCACCAAAGCCGATATCGTAAGCCCAACCGTCGCCACCGAATATCCACATTGATTTTTTAGCAAGCTGGTCTTTATCTATAAGTGTTTTCTTTGCAAGCTGTCCTACCTCACACTCACAAGTGCTTATTTCTTCCAGCTTTTCGATAAGTGCATTTGCAGCAACCTTATTCGCACCTGAATTTGTAATTGTAGCAAGGTAATTCTCACAAGCCTCTTTTACATCATCTCTCTTTACATTCTGAGCAATTTCAGAAACATAGCCTGCAAGTCTGTCACGAATAGCGTTTTGACCTAATACCATACCATAACCAAATTCAGCGTTATCTTCAAATAGTGAGTTATGCCAAGCAGGACCCTTGCCCTCTTTATTTACTGTATATGGTGTAGCAGGAGCTGACGCACCCCAAATTGATGAACAGCCTGTTGCATTTGCGATAAACATTCTGTCACCAAATAGCTGTGTAGCAAGCTTAGCGTATGGTGTTTCACCACAGCCTGCACACGCACCAGAGAACTCAAGCAATGGCTGATTAAACTGGCTACCCTTAACAGTAGTTTCTTTAAACTTAGCAGAAACCTCTGGCTTGTTTGGTAGGCTAAAGCCGTAATCAAATACCTCCTGCTGTGGCATTTGCTCATCTATTGGCTTCATTTCAAGAGCCTTGTTACCCTTCTTACCAGGACATACCTGTGCACAAGAGCCACAACCTGTACAGTCAAGTGTTGAAACTGTAATTGCAAATGTAAGCTCAGGCATACCAGTCATAGGTGCTTTCTTCATTGCCTGTGGAGCATTTTCAGCCTCCTCTGCTGTCATAGCAACTGGACGAATTACAGCATGAGGACATACATAAGAACAGAAGTTACACTGGATACAATTTTCAGGATTCCAAGATGGTACATCAACAGCAATACCTCTCTTTTCGTAAGCAGATGAACCCTGTGGAGCTGTACCGTCGATATGCTTTGTAAATGCAGATACAGGTAGATCGTTACCCTTGTAAGCGTTTACTGGGTGTAGAATTGTATTTACATACTCTACAACCTCATCTCTACCATTTGTAGATGTTACCTTAGCAAGCTCGCCCTCTGCATTTGCCCAGCTTTCAGGTACATTAACCTTAACAAAATCAGTAGTACCACGCTCAATAGCAGCATGGTTCATATCTACAATAGCCTGACCCTTTTTGCTGTAAGACTTTGTTGCTGCGTCCTTCATATATTTAACAGCATCTTCCTTAGGAATAATGTTAGCTATTGTAAAGAATGCTGACTGAAGAATTGTATTTATTCTTCCACCTAAGCCGATTTCTTTACCAATTTTGATACCATCTATTGTATAGAAGTTGATCTTCTTTTGAGCAATAATTCTCTTCATTTTATTTGGCAGACGCTCTTCAAGCTCTTCACCACTCCAAGGGCAGTTAAGCAAGAAGCTACCACCTTCTTTTAGGTCATCTACCATATCATATTTATTTACATATGATGGGTTATGACAAGCTACAAAATCAGCCTTGCTGATATAATATGTAGACTTAATAGGCTTATCGCCAAAACGTAGGTGAGATACTGTTAGACCACCTGATTTTTTAGAGTCGTAAGCAAAGTATCCCTGTGCGTACATATCTGTCTGGTCACCAATAATCTTGATAGAGTTCTTGTTAGCACCAACTGTACCGTCTGCACCCAAGCCCCAGAATTTACATGAGCTTGTTCCAGCAGGTGTTGTATCTGGATTTTCTGTAACCTCAAGTGAAAGCTTTGTAACATCGTCAACAATGCCGATAGTAAATCTTCTCTTTGGCTCAGCCTTTTCCATATTGCGATATACTGCAATTACATCGCCAGGAGTTGTATCCTTTGATGACAAACCATATCTGCCTGAATATACATTAACCTTACCTGACAAATCAGAGCCATTAATAGCTGCAAGCACATCAAGATATAGTGGTTCACCAATTGAACCAGGCTCTTTTGTTCTATCAAGTACTGAAATATTTTTAACTGTTTTTGGTAGCTCATTTAGGAAATAATCAGCAACAAATGGTCTGTACAATCTTACCTTTAATAAGCCTACCTTTTCACCCTTAGCTGTTAGGTAATCTATAACCTCCTCGGCACAATCATTGATTGAACCCATAGCTATAATTACATTTTCAGCATCAGGAGCACCGTAGTAATTAAATGGCTTGTAGTCTGTACCAAGCTTTTCGTTTACCTTGTTCATATATTCTACAACGATTTCAGGTACTGCGTCATAGTATACGTTACAAGCCTCTCTTGCCTGGAAGAAGATATCATCATTCTGAGCTGTACCCCTTGTTACAGGATGCTCTGGGTTAAGGCTTCTTCTTCTGTATGCGTCAACTGCGTCCCAGTCAAGCATATCTGCAAGGTCTTCATAATCCCAAGCAGCAATCTTCTGAATTTCGTGTGATGTACGGAAACCGTCGAAGAAATGCATAAATGGTACTCTACCCTTAATAGCTGCAAGATGAGCAACTGCTGCAAGATCCATACATTCCTGTGGACTTGTTGAGCAAAGCATTGCATAGCCTGTTTGACGACAAGCATAAATATCTGAATGGTCACCAAAAATAGACAATGCGTGTGATGTTAATGCACGAGCAGAAACGTGAATAACGCTTGGTAGCAATTCACCTGCCATTTTGTACATATTAGGAATCATCAACAGCAAGCCCTGTGACGCTGTAAATGTTGTTGTAAGTGCACCAGCAGATAGTGAACCGTGTACTGCACCTGCTGCACCACCCTCTGATTGCATTTCTGTTACCTGTACTTCTCTGCCAAACAAATTCTTTCTGCCGGCAGTTGCGTACTTATCAACCTCATCAGCCATTACTGATGAAGGAGTGATAGGATATATGGCAGCAACATCTGTAAACGCATACGCTACATGAGCAGCTGCACTGTTACCGTCCATGGTTTTCATTTTTCTAGCCATAGAAAAGTCTCCTCCTTATATAAACTATTGATACCCTAAAGCATAGAACAAATATACTTTTATTACAAGCTTATTCTAACCTTGTACTGTCTACAATTTTAGCATTTTTACACCAAAGTGTAAAGTGAATTGAGCAGAAAATTATTAACTTAATTGTAAAAAATGTGTGTCATTGTTATTTTTTATAATTAAACAAATGCTAGAATAATCTTTTAGTTGCTGTGTTTTTTTATGATAACATTATTTAAAAGCCAAACAAGTAAAATACGGGCTTAAAATTTGACATTATTATTAAAATTTAATACTGTGTTTTATAGAAAATGCTGTTGGAAATTTATAGTGCATATGTTAAAATATACCTACAATGCTAATCAAAAGTAAATTAATTCTACCGACAAAAAATATGAGAGGTTATTCATTTATGAGAAAATTAATTATTGCATTGCTTATAGTTGCTATGTTACCAGCATTTGTAGCGTGTGAAAATCTTAAAATCAAAGACCTAGATATAAACACCCATGTTGAGTATAGAGCAAATATAAATGATGATACTGAATATGAAACCGAAGAAAATGTCGAAATTGAAGATAATAATGACACTGAAAACTCAGAGAACAGCAAAAATGATACTTCAGCAGAAATAAACTCCAACGAAGATAAAGTAACTATATTAGCTGACGGTGGTGTAGACCCTGACTTAAAAAAGCAACTGGATAACTACGAAAAGCTTATGGATGATTTTATTGAGATTTCAAGCAAGTATAAGGATATTGATAATGCTGATTCGGATGAGGATTTTAACATTAACATCTTAGTTGATTATAACAACTTTATAACAAATAATTCAGATGTAATTATGAGTTTCAAAGATATAGACCCTGATTCTCTAACAGGTGCAGATAAAGAATATTTTGATGAGGTTACACAACGTGTTGAGCAAAAAAGGCAGGATGCAGGCTTAGAATAAAACAATTCAATTATTAACAATAATCAGATCACTAATACTAGGGCTTGTTAAAAAAAGAAAAAGTGCTGGATTTTTGTTGCGAATCGAGGGATTTCAAGGCGAAAACCACAGAAATACTGACGTATTTCGAGGATTTTCAACGCAGAAATCACCGATTTCGGGGCAAAATAGACAGTGCTTTTGATTTTTTAAACAAGCCCTAGTGTATATTTAAACAAATCTAAAATACTCACTGGTGTTTTGTATTGTGTAAATAATTAAATTTCATTTGACAATTCTATTATTTTCTAATACACTATTGATATATAAACAATAAAGGCTTTTGTATATACAGCCTTTACATTATCAAGGAGAAAAAGCTAATATGGCAGAAGATTTTACGGAAAAGGTTTTTTCTAAAAAAAGCACAAATATATTTAGCAGATTGTTCAAGCATGATGAATTTGAATCCTCAACCGACGCTGAGGACGAGGTTATAAATATGCTTAACCTATGCTGTGAGCGTGGATTGATAGATGACAACTGCAAAATTATGATTGAAAATATTTTCAGCTTTGACGATACTTCAGCAAGTGAAATTATGACTCACCGAAAGGATCTGGTAGCCTGTGCAGATACAGAGCCACTTTCTTCGGTAGTGAATAAAATTATTGAAAGTGGTTATTCAAGAATACCTGTATATCGTAATGATGCTGATAACATAATAGGTATTCTATACGCAAAGGATTTACTTAAATTTATTTTTAATGAAATCCCTCAAAACTTTAAACTTACCGACATAACACGAGAGCCTTTTTATGTGCCAAGCTCCAAAAAATGCAGTGAGCTTTTTGCTGAGATGATATCAGAAAAGACTCAGATAGCTATAATGGTAGATGAGTACGGTGGAACTGACGGTATTGTGTCTATGGAGGATCTTATCGAAGCTATAATGGGCAACATACAGGACGAATTTGACCACGAGGAAGAAGACGTACACCGTATTACAGAAAGAATATATGCCATAGACGGTTCTGCCAGCTTAGCTGAGGTTAATCAACTGCTAGGTTCCAGCCTACCAGAAGAAGAATTTGATACAATAGCCGGTTTTATTCTTGATAAGCTGGGAACAATCCCTAAAGAAAACGAAAGACCTGTTGTGAAATGTAACGGAATTAAATTTACAATAGCTGAAATTGAAAAAAGACGAATAGTAAAGGTTTTGGTTGAACTTATAGGTGATGAATAACCTAAAACCTAATGGAGGTATAAAAATGAGCGACAGAGGACAAAGGGCATATGACTATTTTATGCAGGGCTACAACTGCTGTCAGGCTGTTGTGCTTGCATACAGTGATTTAACAGGCTTAGATAAAAAAACTGCTTCACTTATAGCCTCTGGCTTTGGTGGTGGTATTGGCAGAACAAGAAGTGTATGTGGTACAGTTTCGGGTATGGTAATGGCTGCAAATATGATTAAAGGCTACAGCGACCCTAAAGACACTGACGGTAAAAAAGAAACCTATGAAATGATACAAGCACTGATTAACAAATTCAAAGAGCAGAATGGTTCCATTATATGTGCCGAGCTTTTAGGCTTAAAGCCAATGGAAAATTCTGATGCTACTCCAAGTCCACGCACAGATGAATACTACAAAAAACGTCCTTGCCCACTACTGTGCAAAGACGCAACTGAAATTTTAGAAAAATATTTAAACAAAACTTCAATTTAATATAGCCTTCCTAGAATAAGTAGCCACCAACAATTAATTAAACTGTTGGTGGCTACTTATTTTCTACCCTATATAATCCCTAATTAACCATTCTTTTTGTTTCTTAGTACAATAACTGATAATGCAGAGAATACCACTAATGTACCTACAACAACCATTAGGCTTGTAAATGATGTGCATTCTGTTTCACCAAATTTGAAAACTACACCTAAACTTTCTCTTACTCCCTTTAAAGCCTCATTCTGTGCCTCTGGTGGGAAGTTTACAACGCTATCTTCCATATCACCCATAAGAATTTGTCTGAAAAGCACAGCACTATGAGATGTAGGGAAGCATTTTACTACATACTGCACACCCTCTGGCAAATTTCCAACAGGTAAATAAATACCTGTTACAAAGCCAATCAAAGCAGATATAACACCACTTAATGCACCGTTAGCCTTTGAGCTATTAACAAATGAAACAAGGAATAAAACCATTGCTGTATTTGAAAGTGATGTTAATATACTTACTACCACAAGCTGGATAAGCATTAAGGCACTTAATGTAATTGCCTCATTCATAGTAAGATAAACCAGTGCAATTACAAGAACAACTCC
The DNA here is from genome assembly GCA_036309185.1 of Acutalibacteraceae bacterium. Classification (GTDB taxonomy): domain Bacteria; phylum Bacillota; class Clostridia; order Oscillospirales; family Acutalibacteraceae; genus CAG-964. The sequence goes on along the minus strand of JAXJUF010000057.1, from coordinate 31,643 downwards.
TGTCATAATAAGTCCCACAACAGAAGAGCTTATTATATAGCTTAATGTTATGCTACTTCTTGAAATAGGAGCACAATAAAAATCCTTAAAAATCTTTCTTTCCTTATCCTGCACCATAGTACCGAATGCACCCATTGTAGTTGTAACTGAGGTTATTGCCAGCAATCCAGCCATAACCCAGGAGCTTATAATATTTTTTGCTCCTTCAAATTCTTTAAGAGAATCTGCGTAAGCATCACCTAAGAAAAGTATATTAAGACCAGCAACAATAAGTACACCCAAAAGCGAGAATATAACAGCTCCCTTATCTCTGAAAAATATCTTTAAATTTCTTGAAACTAAACCACTCATACTCTTATTTCCTTTCCTGTAATTCCTATAAATGCGTCATCCATTGTACCCTTTACAATTTCTATACTTTCGATATTTTCACGCACATTATCAACTATTTTAAGTGCATCTACCGTGTTCTCTATTGTAACTACAAAAACATCAGCTGTAGTTGTAAACTCAATTTTATTTGTATTAAAGTAATTTGTAAGCTCTTTAATATTTTTAGGCACTATACGCAATGTGTTTTTAGCATAGGTTTCCTTTAGCTGTGCTGGTGTACCCTTTGCCGCTAGCTTACCGTTGTCAATAACAATTACATAATCAGCCTCAGCAGCCTCTTCCATATAGTGGGTTGTAAGAAATACTGTCATATTGTTTTCTTTCTGTAGCTTTGCAATTGTTTCCCATACATTCTGTCTTGTCTGTGGGTCAAGTCCTGTTGTTGGCTCGTCTAAGAATAGAATTTTTGGTGTATTTACAAGTGCTCTGGCAATATCTGCTCTTCTTCGTTGACCACCTGAAAGCTTACCATAAGGTCTATTCATAAATTCTGTTATGTTTACAATCTCACAAGCATTTTCAACAGCCTGTGCAAGTTTTTTCCCTTTTAAGCCGTAAAAGCTACCACGTAGTGTTATGTTTTCTCTTATTGTTAAAATAGGGTCAAGAACACTGTCCTGAAATACAATTCCTATTTTTCTGCGTATTTCGTCATCGTTTTTACCAACCTTACAGCCGTCTACGATAATTTCACCACTATCTGGCTTTAAATAGGTACATATCATATCAATAGTTGTACTTTTACCTGCACCATTAGGGCCAAGAAAAGCAAATAGCTTACCCTCTTCTACATAAAAATCAATTCCTTTAACTGCTTTTACATCCTTGTATGATTTCACAAGCGACTTTACTTCAACAATCTTATTCATTTTCTTCCTCCTGCATTTCTTCAAGCTTTTTATTTATTTGGTTTGATGCATCTATATTTTTTGCGAATAGTAAAAAATAAACTGAAAAATAAACTACAAATATAATCACCAGTGTTCCAAGTGACCACCACGATATAACAGGGAACCACTTGTATACACCTCCACCTAATCCGAAAACGGTGGCTATTACAATAAGTAGGGCTGTAATATGGCTGTACATTTCATCTTTACGAACTATTTTATCAAAAATAAAAAACAATACGCTCATTACAGTTGTAACTGAAAGATATTGCAGAGTTGTTGTAACATAGCCAGCTATATTCATTTCCTCTGCATTACCCGTAACAATAAAAACCATATTCAAAACAAACGACATAATAGTAAACACAACACAATTAAGTATAAAATAGGATTTTATCTTTTTAAGCATAATTAAAATACCTCCCTTAAACACCAAACTTTTTCTTAAAGGCTGAAACATAATGGCGATTGATTATAATTTTCTCACCGTTACGCATTGTAGCTTCAAATTTTCCGTTAATAAATGGGCGAACACTTTTAAGCCTTGCAATATTTAAAATACAGCTTTTGCTTACCCTTATAAACGAAGTATCTTCAAACATTTTTTCGATAGTATACAGCTTATATTTACATTCGTAAACATCGTCCTTTGTATATATGTAGCTTTTTTCATCTACGCTTTCAATGTAGAAAATTTCATCAAGAGTTATAGTATGATTGCTCCCATTCTTTTCAGCCTGAATTGATTGACAGAAAATTCTAAGGGTTTCAATCAGATTTTCTATCTGTGGTGTTTCCTCTGAATATTTAAGAGTAATCTCTGGCTCAGAAAATTCAGAGCTTTTAAAAATATTAAGCTTCATTTGTGTTCCCCCTTTCGGTAATTCTAATTTATCACATCATAAAAAACAAAGCAACCAATTTTAGGTAAGATGCATTTTGACAGAGGTAAAGTGCATAAAGGGTGAGTGAAAAGCATTGTTTTTTGTTTTTGGTGTAAAATCAAAAAAATCACGTAAAAACAAAGCTCCCCCCTACGTAATAAATTGCTTATACCCTTGCGTAACATAGTAATAAAGCCACTAATTTCAGGCAAGCTGTATTTTTATGATAACAAAATTCTTACAGGTTGGATTAAAAAATATTGTTTTAGTTTTTTGTGTGAAATCAAAAATTTGAAATAGATAGACACTCAAAAACGTTTTTGGTATAATAATTTTGGAAAATTTCAAAAAATTTACCTAAAAAACAAAAAATCCCCCTGCGTAATGGGTTGCTTATACCCTTGCGTAATGCAGTAATATGGGTAATGAAAGGAGGTGGCGACTATGTCGGAATATACGACAGGTGAAATGGCAAAGCTCTGTGGAATTACAGTAAGAACAGTTCAATATTATGACACACGAAGTATTCTTGTTCCAAGCCGACTTACTGAGGGTGGCAGACGAGTTTACTCAGAGAACGATTTACAGAAATTAAAGGTAATCTGTTTCTTGAGAGAAATTGGAATGTCTATTAACAGTATAGGTGAGCTTTTGTCAGAGGAGGCTCCTGAGAATGTAATATCAATTCTACTTGAACAGCAGGAGAAAGCTCTAACAGTCGAAATCTCTGAAAAGCAATCTCAGCTTGACACTATAAAGCTGATGACTAAGGAGATAAAGAGCTGGGAAAACTTTTCTGTCGAATCTATTACAGATATAGCCCACATTATGAAAAACAAAAAGAATTTAAGAAAAGTAAGAGGAATAACACTTGCAGTAGGATTTGCAATGGATGCAATAGAGGTTGCAACACTTATGCTATGGATTACAAAAGGAATATGGTTACCATTTGCAATTGGTATGGTAGCAGTTGTAGTTATGGGTATATGGGTTTCTTTGTATTACTTTAAAAGCGTAGAATATATCTGTCCTGAATGTCACAATGTATTCCAGCCATCATTAAAAGAAGCTTTTTTTGCTAATCATACACCAAGAACACGTAAGCTAAGATGTCCTAAGTGTAATCACAAGGGCTTTTGTGTAGAAACATACCACGAGGAGGTAACAGATAATGAAAAATCTAATGCAAAATCTTAAAAAGCCATTATTATTTGCCTTGGCTTTATTACCTGTTGCTATAATTGGTGGTATATTCACTGGTATGTATCTGATTGATACATCCTCTCCTGAGAATTTAGAAATGTTATTAGCTCAATTTGGCAGTGCAAGTGTGCTAATTGTAATTACCACAATACAAACCTGTACATATGCTCTGTTTTGTGGATTTTTTGGATATATACTTGCAGATAAAATAGGACTAATAAAGCCCTTTAAGGTTGAGAAAGATATTGCAATCAAAGCTATTGCATTTGGTGCTATAACCGGTGCATTGCTTGTTATTGATTATTGTATTTCTGGTAATATCTATCCAACAATTAAAGATGTAACCAAAACTGGATTGTCAGTAAGTAGTATAATATCCTCTATTTTATATGGTGGAATTATTGAAGAAATAATGATGAGACTTTTCTTAATGTCATTTATTATATTTGTTATTTGGAAATTGTTCTTAAAAAAGAAATCAAAGGAAGAAATCCCTACAGCTGTATTTGTTGCAACTAATATTATTATAGCACTTGCGTTTGCTGCAGGTCATTTACCAGCAACAATACTTATGTTTGTAGAATTAACCCCATTGCTTTTAATCAGATGCTTCTTACTTAACGGAATAGGTGGCTTCCTTTTCGGTGAGCTTTACCACAAGCACGGCATACAGTACGCTATAATAGCCCATATGGGTGCACATATTATAAGTAAGCTGATATTTATTCTATTTATATAATCAGTTTATAAAAAACGCTCCCTTAGAGTTCATTTTGTCTGAACTCTGAGGGAGCATTTTATATATAAATTATTTGCAGAAATTTTTCATTTCATCAAAATATTTTTGAGCGTTCTCCTCATCACCTTTTTCTAGAAATGCTCGTATAATATTTACATATGTTCCAATTGTATATGGATGAGTATTCGGTAAAGCTATCTTAAATATAGTAAGTGCCTTTTGATAAAGTTCAATAGCCTTATCTAAACCACCTTTATTAGCGTAAGCAACACCTAAATTATTATATGTTGATGCCAAATCAGGATGATTTACTTGCAATACTTCATCACATATTTTAAGTGATTTTTTATAATACTCAATAGCCTTATCAAACTCACCTTTATCATCGTAAGCAACACCTAAATTATTATATGCTGATGCCAAATCAAGATGATTTACGGGCAATACTTTTTCATAAATATCTTGTGCTTTATTATGATACTCAATAGCCTTATCAAACTCACCTTTATTATTGTAAGCGTTACCTAAATTATTATATAACATAGCCAAATCAGGATGATTGGCTGGCAATACTTTTTCATAAATATCCAGTGCTTTATTATAATACTCAATAGCCTTGTCTAAAGCACCTTTATTGTTATAAGCATTACCTAAATTGTTATAAGCATTACCTAAATTATTATATGACATAGCCAAATCAGGATGGTTTGCTAACAATACTTCATCTCGTATTTTAAACGCTTTATTATGATACTCAATAGCCTTTTCAAAATCACCTTTATCATCGTAAGCAACACCTAAATTATTATATGTTGATGCCAAATCAGGATGATTTTCCGGCAATTCTTCCTCATAAATATCTTTTGACTTTTCATAATATTCAACAGCTCTGCTATAATCACCTTTTGAATCATATATTTGGGCAAGTGTAAAAAGCAGGTATGCTGAATATAGCTTATCATCAGGGGTACTTTGTAGTGCCTCTAAAACCCAATCCTTAAAATCATTCAGCTTCCCCTGTAAACCCCAGTCCTCTAAGCTTCGTGCAAGAAAAACAATAAAATATTTCTTATATTTTTCGTTCAAAAAAATTGATATCCATTCTTTAGCAACACTTTCGGGGATATTGTTTATTCGTGAAATAAAGAAATACTCACCCACCAAATCGGGGTACATAGGGGTAATTATGCTATCACTTTTTTCTTTTTCACATAAACACCTTATAAATTCTTGTCCTTCGCTTACATCATTTTTATAATCAAAATCATTTATAAAATCTTCTATATATGTTGATAAAGCAGGTATATCGGCATTGGTTTCAATATTAATTCCACCTGTTGCCGTTGCTATTGCAAGTAAATTTAGATGACTCTTTAACTGAGTAGCTTTTGGTAGCTTAGAGATATATTGTTTAATATAATCACTCAGCATTTTTTTAGCATCCCAATCAGAATAGTTCTTTCCTCGTAAACAAGCGTCAGCTGTAAACAAAATGAATAAACACCTGTCGGCAAAATCCAAATTTTCATCTTTTCCAGGCAATGTTTTTCTTACATAATCTATAATTTGTTGTTTTTCTCTATCTGAAAATTTGTTTTTGGGAATTTTAAGTTCATCTGCTCTTTTCCCAGCAAAATTATCCAACAAGATTTTTATTGAGTTATTGTCAAGAGAACCTAAATTTATAGATTCAGTATAATACGCATCGTCTTTATATTTTAAACATTCAGGGTTATTAAAAATCTTGCTGTACCAGCTTTCAATACCGTTTCCATCGTATTTGTCACGCTCAACAAATAGCAAACGAATTTTCTGTTTTTTTGATTTTTGAGAGCCTTGGTGTAATACTTTCTGTATTTCCTTTGTACTGAAGCCTGCATAGTCAAATATAAACAGTGTAGGGTGTATAAAATCTTTTCTGAAGATTTTATTATAGTCGGTCTTACTTTCGCACCATATTACTACCCAGCCACGCTTTATATATTCTTCTGCAATATGTAAAGCAAATTTACTTTTACCTGTACCACCCTTTCCTGTTACAGACCAAAAAGCAAATGAGTTTTCAGCCAGCATAAATTCTTCTATTCTTTTTTGTTCAGTGTCTCTTCCTTGGAACTTAATATTTTCATTCAAGTAACTAAAAATATTGGTTGTGTTACGCTTTGGTAGCTCTGACTGCGTAAGACAACGCTCTTTAATCAGCTTGTCTAGCTTTACTATAATATCATCTATTTTACTGCTGTTATCCTTCAGCAGATCCTCAAAATCATTATCATTCTGCATTAATTTCACAAGTGCATAATTTTGATTGATAAACAATTCAATATTTTCAGCCTTGCATAATGCTGTAACAGTCATACGGATTATATTCCTATAACAGCTTTCAGCTTCTCCAACCAGACTTTTTTGTTCTGTACAAATTTGCTCTATCAGATTATCAGGAGAATTTATATTGTCTGTAAAAATATTTTTAATATCTTTACCATCTTTTTCAGCGTTTTTCTTGAATTTTTCAAAAGAGTCTTTTACAGCAATCAAAACAGCCTTTCTGTCTTTTTCAGAGATTTCGTTTACAGAAATAGTATTTATCGCTGTAGCAATCTGATTCTTTAATTCACTATTCGGAAAAACTCGCTGTATTAATGTACTTACATTTTCACAAACAGCAGGCAAAGCAAATAAAGATAAAATTATATCTAAAGCTGTTCCCAGTTCTTTTGTTAAAGTTGGTATAAACTTCACAAGCAGTCATCTCCCTTACATACCTATACAATCTATCAATACAGTTAAATTATACCTTTTCACAATAATATCGTCAATATTTTTATCTTTTTTGTAGTAAATTGTATATTGTTGTAAATCTTTATTTGGTAGTAACAGCTTGCAGTATTGATTTAAAAATCCCCAACCCGACATAGTTCAGCTTATAAAGCTTAATACAAGGTAAAATGATTTTATAAAATTACTATTAAACCTACTGTATACACCTTGATATTATAACTATTTTATATTATAATTATTGTGGTATATTTTCAAAAGCTTGAAAGGAAATATAATTTTATGGCGAAAAAAGAGAATTCTTCTAAGGCTAAAAATGTAAAAAAAGAGAAGAAAAAGCGTAAAAATATATTTGGAACTGTTTTGGCTGTTGCTATAGCTATAGCGTTATTATCAGCTTCTTTCTATGTTGTATATTACCTGCTACAGCGTGGTCAAAACGCTATAGATAATTACTCTGGTAGCAGTACAGCTCCTACAGAGGCTACTCAACCAATTTCAGGACACACTCTTCAGCAAGCTCAAATGCCTGCTATCAAAAATGATGACCAGTCAGAGGGTTATCTTGACGGAGCTATATATATATGGAAAAATATGGGCTACGAGGTATTTAAGGGTAATGTGTCTGACGCTAAAGCCTACGCTGAAAGCATTAGTAACTATAAAACCCTACTTGGCAATGAATATAACGTTTATAATGTTGTAGTTCCGTCAAGCGTTGAAATTGCTTTGCCTGAACGTTTAAGTAAAACAGTATCTAATAATCAGTGGGAAAATATTTCTACTATATTTGATAATATGTCTGATGATGTTACTCCAATAGACGTTTATAATATTCTTGGTGAAAAACGCAACGAAAAGCTTTACTATAACACTGATAAATACTGGACACAGCTTGGTGCTTATTATGCATATAGCAGTCTTGCAGATAAGCTTGGGGTAAAGGCTGTAAGCATTGATGATTTTGAGCTTGCTACCATAGATTCTGAGGTTTTAGGCTCTCATATATCAGCAACCGTTTCTAAAGAAACTAAAAACGGAAACCCAATGCTTATTCAAAACCCTGATACCGTAAAATATTACAATCTACCTGATACTGTAACAGTAACTGCTATGCCTAAGGCTAGTGACGAACTAACCGAGACAAGCTATTATAATTCATCATTTGAAGAAAAAAGCACACCTATTGACGTATATAACACAAAGGATTGTGCTTATACTGTGCTTGAAAATACTGATGTTGAAAACGGTAAAATTGCAATTATTTCCGACAAATTCGGTTATGGCATAGCACCGTTCTTAACTGCAAATTATAATAAAGTACATTTAATAGATATAGATAATTTTGAACGCAATGTAAAAAATTATCTTGAAGAAAATGAAATTACAACGGTTGTATATCTTAACGGAATTATGTCTGCCAATACAGCTGCAAAAACAGCAAAAACAGACGCAATGTTCTAAAACATAAATATTCAGAAAGGTGGTGTTACTGTGCTGGGAGCATTTATAGATGTATCAATACTTGGTAAAATTTCCAAAAAAGGTGTTTACACAGGCTATATAAGCAAATGTGCAAATAGAAAATACAGACGCACAAGCATTGTTGTGTTTTCAAGAACACCATTGCCTGATGTTGTTCACTGCACAGTAATAGCTACAACTCAACTGAATAACAACATAAAATATATTGCCGCACCAAGTGGGCAAATCTTCTACGAGCCTGAAATAAGAGAGCTTTTAGGCGAGGTTAGAAATGTTCGTTACAATAAAATGACTTGCCTGTATGAAAAATCCTGTGGTGCAATAGTATTCCACAGATTTGATGACGGAATAAAGGTACTGCTTGTAAAAAATCATAATGGTAGATACTGGAGCTTTCCTAAGGGTCATATAGAAAAAGGTGAAAACGAACACCAGACAGCTACCCGTGAAATAAAAGAAGAAACGGGATTATCTGTTAATTTCTATGATAATTACCGTCAAATAAGCGACTATGTTCCTTTTGGCAAGATAAAAAAGAGAGTTGTTTTCTTTTTGGCTGAATCAAAAACAGCCAACGTAAAAATTCAAAGGTCAGAAATAGACTTATATACTTGGGTTTCGTTTGCTGACGCACAAAAAATGTGCCGATATGAAAACGATTTAAGGGTACTAAAAAAAGCAGAAGCAATGATATATCTACACGACAAAAAACGAGAGAATGCCGAATAAAAGCATCTCTCGTTTTTTATATTTATTTAAAACTATGATTAATTTTAATAAAACATATTGTCAAGTAGATTGTGCATTTCTGCTTCGCAATTTAAATTATTAATATCACCAGCAAGGTTATGTTTACGCATATATATAGATAGCATCATATTAGAATCAACATCAATAAATGCATAGGTTTCTATACGATTATCATACTCTACCTGCCAAAGAGTTATATATTCTCCACCAGTTTGATAAGTACTTAATTCACGTGCTGATATATAAGACTTTCCAGAAAAATCCATTAACTCTTTTAAACGAGCCTCGTCAGAAGAAGAGCCTTCTAACAATTCTGCTTGACAAGTAACAGTTCTGTCGAAACTGTCAAATATTACTAGACTAGTCTTTTCTTCGTCTCTTCTTATATCATATCCACCAGGAATAATGATCATCTCTTCGAAATCCGATGCTCCATTTGAGTATCTTAAATTTAGAGCAGTAGAATTTGAGTCATAATCCTCCATAGAGTTTATATCTACAGATACATCTCCACTATAATCTATATCGCCAGATACATCCTCACTGTAACCCTCGTCAATATAATCTATATATCCAGATACCTCTTCGCTGTAGTCTTTATCTGAATTTTCAGAAAAAGCTTTATCTAAGCCCATCTTTTCGAAAAAATCTGAAAAACCACTTTCAGATTTAGATGCTCCTGTAGCTGCAAAATATCCTATTACACCAACCAAAAGAAGTAGTACAACAATAACATAAACTACTATTATCTTTGAAGTTGCTTTTTTATCTGGTGGTGTAAGTGCCTCATAGTTATATTTTACATCTCGCTTTGGTTTATTTTCGTCGTTGTTAGGAATATCAAAATCAAATTTATTTTCAGCCTCTGCTGGTGCATAGTTAACCTTAGATTCTTCGCCAGCTACAAACTTATTTGGTCTTTCTAGTGGATTCATCTGTGGCTTTTCGTTAACAATTGGATTAGTAGGTTTATCCTGTACCTTTACCTCTGGCTTTTCGCTACCAATTGTATTGTTAGTTTTATCCTGTACCTTTGCTTCTGGCTTTTCATTATCCATTGGATTGTTAGGTCTAACTTGACCGTTCATCTGTGGTCTTTCGTTACCCATTGGCTGATTAGGTCTAAACTGACCATTCATCTGTGGTCTTTCGTTACCCATTGGTTGGTTAGGTCTAAACTGACCATTCATCTGTGGTCTTTCGTTACCCATTGGCTGATTAGGTCTAAACTGACCATTCATCTGTGGTCTTTCGTTACCTACTGGTTGATTAGGTCTAAACTGACCATTCATCTGTGGTCTTTCATTACCCACTGGTTGGTTAGGTCTAGCCTGTCCATTCATTGGTGGTCTTTCGTTACCTATTCGATTTTGAGAATTAGGCTGTGAATAAAACTCCTGAGCAAACGCTCTACCCTCAGAAACTCTATCTCTATTTTGCGTATTGTTATTTACTTGCTGATTAGGTACAGGGTTGTTAGGGTTAGGGTTCGGTTGTCTTAAATTAGGATTAGGTCTATTAACAGGTCTGTTAACAGGTCTATTGGCTGGTCTATTTACCGGTGGAACATTTCTGTTTTGAGACACTGTGTTTTGATTATTGAAAATCCCTGGTAAAGCTGAATAAGTGCTATAACTTGTCTGCTGATTATCGCTAGGTTGATTAGCATTATTTTCAACATTATTCTGCTCTACAGGTGGATTGGTATTTGTATCATTAACCTGTTCATTATTTTTTTGAAAATCATTTTCCATATAATAAACTCCCTTTACTGTTTAATTATTATACATAACATAGATTAGCATAAATAAAAGCAAAATACAATATAAAGATAAAAAATAATTATAAATATTCAATCTATTTTATAAAATTAAATTCTATAAAATAGATTGAATATTCTAGGCTAACGTGATAAAATACTTTAGATATAAAATTTCTATAAGTGAAAAACTAGGAATTTTCAGTTACGGAGGGTAAATTTGATGAGTGAAACTACAAACAAACCACTTGTTTCGGTATTAATGGCTATTTATAATTGTTCAGACACTTTAGAAGAGGCTGTGCAGTCAATTATAAATCAAACCTACACAAATTGGGAATTAATTTTATGTGATGACGCTTCAGCTGATGATACATACGAAAAATCATTGGAGCTTTCAAAAAAGGATTCAAGAATTAAGGTTTTTAAAAACGATAAAAATCTTACACTTGCACCAACCTTAAATAAATGTCTTGAAAACGCAAAAGGTATTTATACAGCCCGAATGGATGGCGATGATGTGTGCGATTCTACAAGATTTGAAAAAGAGGTAAATTTCTTAGAAGCACATCCTGAATTTGCAGTTGTAAGCTGTAATATGGATTTATACGATAACGAGGGTACCTATGGACAAGTAAAATTTGTTGAGTACCCTGAAAAAATAGACTTTTCAACTGCAAGTCCTATTTGTCATGCAGGCTGTATGATGAGAAAAGAGGTTCTTGAAGAGCTTGGTGGATATGATATTTCTCCAAAAACTGAGAGAATTGAGGATTATGACCTTTGGATAAGACTTTATCTTGCTGGCTATAAAGCTCATAATATACAAGAATATCTTTACAGTATGCGTGATGACAGAAACGCACTAAAAAGAAAAAAATTCAAATTCAGACTTACTGAGTATAGATTAAGAGCAAATATGTGTAAAAGCTTTAATCTGCCTTTCAAATGCAGAATTATGGCATTTAAGCCTATTATCCTAGGACTAATGCCATCATTTATTTATTCAGCGTTACATAAATCAGCTTATAAAAAGTAAATACTAGTTTGAAAAATCAAAAGCACTGTCTATTTTGCCCCAAAATCGGTGATTTCTGTGGTTTTCGCCTTAAAATCCCTCGATTCGCAACAAAAATCCAGCACTTTTTCTTTTTTCAAACAAGCCCTAATATAAAACCTACTGTGATTTAATTAAAATTATCGCAGTAGGTTTTTAGTATTTATAAATCCTGCAAATCAGCAGCAGTTATATCGTTTTCAAGATTATCTCTTGCTAGGTCGTTATCAATTGTAGAATAAACTGATGAAATAGGTTTTTCCACAGGATATGGTTTTGTGTGGAAAACTTTTTGAGAAGGAGCTTCTGTACCTGCAATTATAGAATTAACGTGTTTTTTTCCGTGCTTTGCTTTTCCTTGAATTTCAGGTACAGCTGGCTCTGTATTGCGTGGTTGTGTATGTGTGCGATCTATACGCTTCATTCCCTTTTTTGGCATTTTATCACCTCAATATATATTTTTCGTTTTACTTTATATATTATGTGATACTAAATTTTGGATAGCATAAAGAATTTTTATTATAATCGGAACATATAAATAAAATTATGCATATATTACAATGAGGTTGTACTTTAATTTATAATTGGAGGTAATTATGAATACAAATAATTTTGTGGGAAAATCGCTTGAGCTTCACCTATTTTTCGGACGAATAATGAAAGAGCATTCTCTTTTTTTAAAGGCAGGCTTTACTCCTGCTAATGCAACATTTTCAGCTAAAGCAGAGTTTTTTATGAAAGAGTTTGATAAGCTACTGTGTCAAGCTGTATCTCTTAGCAACGGTATTATAAGCAATGAGATTCTATGTTCAGGAGAAATTGTTACAGAGTTTACCGTCTTAGCAGAAAAACAAACTCAACGCTTTACAGGAATACATATTAATAAAGAAATAACCGAAAAAGAGCTTAATTTAAACAGTAACGAATGTAAAAACTCCATCAATTCCGAAAACAAACGTTCTGTGGTGCGTCGTATTAATCAAAACGCACTTAAATTGCTAGACGGACTTATTTCTTTTAAAGAAAGCATATTAAAAAACGTGCTTCAATGTCAGATGTTTACTGTTAATTATCCGTTGCTGATTGAACATATAATAAGAGAGGCTAGATTATATCGCAGTTATATTCTTATGCTTGAAAACGATGGCTGTTTACCTGAAAGCTCTATAAAAGAAAAAGAATGTTTCTGGAATCAAATTATGATGGAACACGCTTTATTTATCAGAGGACTTTTAGACCCTTGCGAAACAGATTTATTTAATTCAGCAGACAGCTTTGCAAAAGAATATGCATTACTACTTGATACCAGTCGTAATGCACACAATAGAATGATAGCTTCTGCTGAGACAAATCGCAACATATATAACAAGACTATGACATCACCAGAGGTAAATCATAATACACATACCAAAGCAACTATGTCTAATTCCCTAGAAGAAACTATTAAATTTAGAAACTTTAACCAAAACGCTACACAAGAAATACAGCAGTGTAACATTCGCTCTATAATTCTACCTCTTTTAGCAGACCACGTATTGCGAGAAGCTAACCACTACATTCGCATTTTAAAGTGTGGATAAATTCAGGTTTATCCTCTCTATTCTTCAAAAGCAAAAGGCTCGGAAAATTATCCGAGCCTTTTGACTGTTAATTAAAAATTATATTATTTTAAGAATATCTTAGAACATAATAATTAAGAACTGTGATACAAGTACAACTGCGATAAGTGCAATTGGATATGTAGCAGCATAAGCAGCGGCAACATCCTCTGTTCCTGCTGTTGAAATAAGTGTACCAAGTGCAGGAGTACTTGTCATACCACCTGTAATTGAACCAAGGTTGTTAAGCATAGGTAGCTTAAGAACATACTTAGCAAATATGAAGCCAGCAATCAATGGAACAATTGTCATAATGATACCATATACAAAGTACATTCCATTAAAGTTAGCAACGAAGTCTGCACCACCAGGGATACCTGCACCTACTAGGAACAATACAAGACCAAGCTCTCTGAATAGCTTTAGTGTTGTTTCCTCTGGCATTAGGCTTAGCTTACCAATTCTGCCGAAGTGACCAAGAATTAGTGAAACAAGCAAGCAACCACCTGTTGTTGTAAGCGAGAAGCAAGTACCTTCTAAGCCATCACCACTCATAGGAATTTTAACCTTACCTATAAATGTACCAAGAATAGCAGCAAGTGAGAAAACTGCAATACCCATATGGTCTAGGTGGAAAAGCTTTACAGCCTTTTTATTTTCAGCCTTTGTAGCCTTAATAGCAATCTTTGCTCTTTCTTCGTCCATATTAGCCTTTGAAAGCTTTGGAACAAGCTGAACAAAAAGAACAACACCAACAACACCGAAGATATACGCAATACCGTGACCAACTGATACAAGACTCTCGTACTCAGGAGCAACAGTTGCCTTTGCTGCTGAGAATGCAGGAGTAGATGTAAGTGAGCCTGAAAGCAAACCAACAATCATAGCTACAAATCCGTCAATATCTGTGATTGTTTCTGCACCGTATCCGAACACATGCTCACCAAGCATAACACAACCTAAAGCAGAAAGACCACCCATAACAATAATGATAAGACCGATAAGCACATAAGACTTAAAGTTCTTTTTCATATTAGCAAAAAACTTTGGTCCTGCAATAAAGCCTACACTTGTTACAAAGAGAATAAGACCGAAGGTTTCTATAATAGATAACCAATCGTGGTCAAATTCAATAGGCTTAACACCGAAAGTGTCGGTCATAAAGCTTGAACAGAACAGAGCACCAAAAAGAAGTGCAATAATAAATACACCTGCATCTCCAAGAGATACGCCTTTGATTGTAATTCTACCAAATGCGTAGCCTACAACTAGAATTGCAAATACGCAGAATAGGAAGAATGATATACCCGTAACGGGAATAACACCGCCAAACAAATTCATTTCATCTACTCCTCAAATAATTTTATTTAATTTTATTTTACTTTCTACGGTAATCAGGTAATAGCTTTGGAGAAACAGCCTCAGTTTCGATACCAGCCTCTTTAATCTCATTCTCAAAGCTTGCTACGTGGTCAAGTGTTAGCTCTCCAACTGTAACATCCTTAGCCTTAGCAGCAGCACTCTTACCTGCACTACGACCGAATACAATAATATCAAGTAAAGAGTTACCCATTAGACGGTTTCTACCGTGGATACCTCCAACAGCCTCACCAGCAACAAATAGGTTGTTTACCTTTGTTGTCATACAGTCAGGTGTAATATCAAGACCACCGTTCTGATAGTGTAGTGTTGGGTAAACGATGATAGGCTCTTTACGGATATCAATACCGTACTTACCGAACATACGCATCATAGCAGGGATACGCTTTTCGATTGTACCCTCACCACCGATTTTCTCGATCATTGGAGTATCTAGCCATACGCCTAAGCCCTGACCTGTCTCTATACCATTACCTCTTGTGCTACACTCACGAATGATAGAAGCAGCAGCAACGTCACGAGTTTCTAGTGGGTGCATAAATACCTCACCCTTGCAGTTTACAAGCTTAGCACCAAGTGAACGAACCTTCTCTGTAACCAAAGCACCGAAAATCTGCTCTGGGTAAGCAGCACCTGTTGGGTGATACTGTAGTGTTTCAGCATATAGTAGGTTAGCACCTGCACGATAGCCTAGTACAAGACCGTCAGCAGTAGCACCATAGTGGTTAGATGTTGGGAAGCCCTGATAGTGCATACGACCAGCACCACCAGTAGCGATGATAACTGTTTTAGCCTTAGCAACTAAAAGCTCTTTTGTTTCCATATTCATTAGAACAGCACCAGCAGCGTTACCGTCCTTATCAAGGATTAGCTCAACAGCTGATGTAAAATCTACTACAGGAATCTCACGGTTAAGAACCTCGTCACGAAGAGTTCTCATAATTTCAGCACCTGAGTAGTCCTTAGCAGCGTGCATACGCTTTCTTGATGTACCACCACCGTGTGTAGTAATCATAGTACCGTCAGCGTCCTTATCGAACTCAACGCCTAGGTTGCTTAGCCACTGAATAGCCTCAGGAGCGTCACATACTAGCTTTGAAAGAAGCTCACGCTTAGCAGCAAAGTGACCACCACCAAAAGCATCTACAAAGTGGATTGCTGGAGAGTCGTTTTCTTTATCAGCAGCCTGAATACCACCCTCAGCCATCATTGTGTTAGCGTCACCCATACGAAGCTTTGTAACGATCATTACATCAGCACCAGCCTCGTGAGCCTCGATAGCAGCAGATGTACCAGCACCACCAGCACCGATAATAAGAACATCTACATCATAATCAGGTGTTGATAGGTCTACGCTGTCAGCAGTAATTCTGCTGTGTGCCTGTAGCATTTCTGCAAGCTCCTTTGGAACCATCTGACCCTTGTTAGGGCCAATTTTTAGCTCCTCGAACTCGTCCTTTTTATAGTCAGGGTGATATGCAGCAAGCAAATCTTCCTTCTGCTGTGCTGTCATACGAGCTGGCTCAAGAGCAATATTATTTTCTCTTGCAGCCTCAACAGCCTTTATAGATTCTTGAAATTTCTCTGAATACATATTTCGTAGCCCTCCTTACTTCTCTATTTCACGAGTATTATAAAGCTCTTTCATCTCATCGATTGGCTTCTGCATTAGAGCCTCGATAAGCTCTACAAATGTACCGTCCTTAATCTCCTGAACACGGTTGTCAAGGTGGTCACACTTTGGAGCAAGATATTTACCGTTAAGTCTTCTAGCAAGCATAGCAACCTGTGGGTGTGAAATACCTGCTGGGCAACGAGAAGAACATACACCACACATTACGCAGTCAAATGACTCCTCTGCACACTTCTCGAAATCGCCACGCTGAGCATAAGCGATATACTGCATTACATTTAAGCCCTGTGTACAGCTCTTTGTACAAGCATTACAACCGATACAAGCATAAATCTCAGGATATAGCTGCATCATAATAGCATCTGTTGGACTTACCTTATCCATATCATAAACCTGCTTAACAAGTGGGAAGTAAGGAAGTGTAGCAATGTACATATTCTCTTCAACCTTTGTCTGGCAAGCTAGGCAGGACTTTAGCTCACGGTCACCCTTAATACGGTAGATAGTAGCACAAGCACCACAGAAGCCGTTACGACATCCGCAACCACGAACTAGCTGATATCCTGCATATTCCATTGCATTCATAATTGTTAGATTGTCCGGAACCTGATATTTCTTTCCGAACAGAAAAATGTTAACCATATTTTCCATTGTTATTCTCTCCTTGTATCAATACTCATCTGGTAGCTCATCAAGTTCATCAAAACGGAATACAGGACCATCTTTGCAAATATACTTTGAGCCTACATTACATCTACCACACTTACCAATACCGCACTTCATACGCATTTCAAGTGTAGTATAAATCTGCTCTTTCTTAAAGCCAAGAGAATAAAGTCCGTCTAATGTAAACTTAATCATTATAGGAGGGCCACATAGAATAGCTGTTTTATTTGTATCAAAGCCAAGCTCCTTTACATAGTTAGGTACAAAGCCAACATGGCCGTCCCAGCCCTCTTGTGGATTATCTATTGTTAGGTGAACATCAACATTAGTGTCTTTTGTCCATTCTTCGATAATTTCTTTATAATCAAGTAGGTCATCTTTACTTCTTGAGCCGTAAACGATATCAATTTTACCGTAACGGTCACGATAGTGACGACAGTAGTTGATAACTGAACGAAGTGGAGCAAGACCAACACCACCTGCGATGAATAGCATATTTTTGCCTACAAATTCATCATCTACAGGGAATGGTGAACCGTATGGTCCACGAATTGTAACCTGCTGACCAACCTCTGCCTGATGTAGCCACTCTGTTAAGCAACCACACTTTTTAATTGAGAATTCCATAAATTCTGTGTTTGTTGGTGAAGAAGTAATAGAAAACATAGCCTCACCTACACCTGGTATAGAAAGCATTGCACACTGACCAGGTCTATGCTCAAAAGGCTTTACGCCGTCTGGAGTAACAACACGGAATGTTTTGATATCTGGAGTATCAATGCGAACATCTGTAATAACTCCAAGCTTTGGTATTAAAGCTTCAACACGCTCATTCATTATTTGTTACCTCCAACTGTTTTCATTACTTTTACAATATTCATTGAAATAGGACATTTTGCAAGACAACGACCACAACCAACACAGCCAAACATACCGTCGTTATTCTCTGGGTAATATACAAGCTTGTGCATAAAACGCTGACGGAAACGCTCAACCTGTGTAAGTCTTGGCTGACCAGCTGACATCTTTGTAAAGTTTGAATACATACAAGAATCCCAGCAACGGAATCTTACAACGCCTTTACCTGTATTAAAGTCCTTAATATCGTAGCACTGACAAGTAGGACATACAAATGTACAGGTACCACAGCCTAGGCAAGACTCTGAAAGTGTTTTCCACTCTGGTGCATCAAAGAACTCCTGAGTTTTGCCAGCACCAAACTTGTCTGGTGTTAAGCTAGCTAGTGGTAGCTTGCTCATAATCTTAGCTGTTTTTTCCTTTTGAGCGTCAACAGCCTCTGAATCGCACTCCTCTGTTAGAGCTTCAATGCTCTTTAGTAGTGCTTCGCCCTTTTCTGTGTTGCTCTGCCAGAAAATCTCTGTTTCTGTTTTCCATACAGAAATATCACCTGCTGGATTTGTTGCATCAATACCAAAGGTCTGACAGAAGCAGGTTTCTGATGGCTTTGTACAAGCAACTGAAATTATAATACCGTGCTCTCTGCGTGAAGCATAGTAGCTGTCGATAGGATCAACTAAAAATACACGGTCAAGAACATCAAAGCTCTTTACATCACAAGCACGAACACCAAATACTACGAAATCCTCTGACTCTTCACGAGTATCAATAATTTCAATGTTCTTGCCCTCTGTTTTGAACTCTACAAGGTTTTCCATCTGTGGGAAGAAGAAATCCTTAGGGCTTCTTACAGTGTTAAGAGCGTTGCTCCACTGCATACCTTCTGCCCATTTTGTGTAAGTAGCTTTGCCGTTAGCGTCATCTACAGGCATATATAATGTAGCGTTTTTAGCTATCTCAGCAAATACAAGATTTAAAGACTCAAGTGAACACTTACGCATCGTTCTCACTCCTCTCGAAAACCTCTGAAGGCTCTAGGTCTTCTGTTGTGTAGTTAACAAGTGGTGCTCTTGAGCCTACCTCTGCACCAGCCTGATACTCACCATAGAAGCTGTCTATATCTTTAATAAATTTACGGTTTAATAGGTGTAGTGGAATGTTCTGAGGACATACTCTTGAACACTCACCACAGTCAGTACAACGACCTGCTACGTGGAAAGCACGAATGATGTGGAACATCTTTTCTTCAAAGCTATTAGCAGGAGCCTTGTTTTCAACAGGTGACTTAGGATTGTCGAATACGCACTGCTCACAAGTACAAGCAGGGCAGATATCACGACAAGCATTACAACGAATACACTTTGAAAGCTCATTCTGCCAGAAAGCAAAACGCTCATCAGCTGTCATCTTCTCTAGCTTTTCAACCTCGTCAAAACGGGCAGAGTCGATAACATCGCCGTCTTCACCAATAAGCTCGTCATAAGCAACGTGCTTTTTACTCTTACAGTTTACACAACGCTCAGCGATAACCTCAGCTGTATTTACTACAACAGGCTCGTCCTCGTAAATGCTGTGTACAAGTAGTGTATCGTCCTTACACTCAATAGCAGAAATACCCTCGCAAACTGCCTTTACCTTTTCAACATCAACCATACCCTCACAAGGAATACCAACTGCGTAAACCTTTTCACGGTCAAAACGATGCTCAGTTAGAAGCTGATTAAAGCTGTATGTATCACAAGGCTTAAGGAATACAAGAATCTTTCCTTCGCTCTTTTTTGTTTTAGCAACTAGATACTTAGAGAAATTGGCACCACAGAAATCATTCCAGATAAAGCTTTCTGTAATCTCCTCAGCTGTTGCAAAAACAGCAGGAGTAATATCGTAATCAAATTCACCCTTTTTCCAGCCAAGTACAGAAGTAACTGTACCGTTTTCAAGAAGTGAAATTGCCTTTTCAACTAATACTTCACGCATTACTTTTTGCATCTTAGGTCCTCCAATCTCTTGTTTTCACCAAGACTTGCAACTGTCTGTGCGAAATCGTTCATTGTAGCAGCAAATTTAGCACCCTCTGCTGCTGATACCCACTCTACACGAGTTCTTTCCTTTTCAATGCCAAGATAGTCAAGCATTGAGAAAAGAAGAGCCATTCTACGGCGAGTATAATAGTTACCGGAAGTGTAGTGGCAGTCGCCAGGGTGACAACCACAAATGATAACGCCATCTGCACCACGCTGGAAAGCACGTAGGATAAACATTGGGTTTACACGGCAAGAACAAGGTACTCTGATGATTTTTACATCAGCAGGGTAAGCTAGTCTGTTATTACCAGCAAGGTCTGCACCTGCGTAAGAACACCAGTTACAGCAGAAAGCCACGATTAAAGGTTTATATTCGTTTACTTGCATATTGCATCCACCTCCGCAATAATCTGTTCAGTAGCAAAGCCATTTAGGTCCATAGCACCTGATGGACAAGCAACTGTACAAGCACCGCAGCCCTGACAAACAGCTGGATTAACCTTTGCAACTCTACGAATTGCTGTTGTTCTGTCTGGCATACGGAATTCTTTATTTTCATAAGTAATTGCACCATATGGGCATACTCTTTCACAAGTTGAGCAACCGTTACACATAAGCTCATTAGAATGTGCAACGCAAGGGTTACTTGTTAGCTTATCCTTAACTAGCAAGCCTATTACCTTAGAAGCAGCAGCACTAGCCTGAGATACTGTTTCAGGAATATCCTTAGGACCCTGACAAGCACCAGATAGGAATACACCTGCTGTTGGGCTTTCTACTGGTCTTAGCTTTGGATGAGCCTCTGTAAAGAAGTCGTTTGTATCCATACTTGCTGTAAGCATTGTAGCAAGTGGACGTGCTGACTTGTCTGGCTCAATAGCAGCAGCAAGAACAACTAGGTCAGCGTCAATATGTAGCTGCTTGTTAGCAAGTAGGTCAGAAGCCTGAACCTTTAGCTTATCACCCTCTGGTGAAACCTTACCAACCATACCCTTAATATAATGAACACCAAAGTCCTCAACTGCACGACGGTAGAACTCATCAAAGTTCTTACCAGGTGTTCTTACATCTATATAGAATACATAAACATCTGTATCAGGATACTTATCTCTTGTAAGCATTGCGTGCTTTGCAGTATACATACAGCAAATCTTTGAGCAATATTCTTTACCCTTTTCAGCACAAGCGTCACAACGAGAGCCTACGCACTGTACAAATACGATTGTATGAGGGTGCTTACCGTCTGATGGACGAAGTAGCTTACCTGCTGTAGGACCTGCTGCGTTTGTTAAACGCTCGAACTCAAGAGATGTGATAACATCCTTTGACTGGTTATATGCAAATTCATCAAACTTATCCATACTAATTGGATTAAAGCCAGTAGCAACAACGATTGCACCGTACTGCTCCTGAATGAACTCATCTTTCTGTGTATAATCAATAGCACCTGCTGTACAAACCTTTGAACAAACACCACATTTGCCGGTCTTTAGCTTTGTACAATAGTTAGGGTCAATTGTAGCAACCTTTGGTACAGCCTGAGCAAATGGAATATAGATAGCATGACGGTTATCCATACCAAGGTTAAACTCATTTGGTACCTTCTTCTGAGGACACTTCTCTACACAAGCACCACAGCCTGTACAAGCGTCTTCGTTTACAAAACGAGCATTCTTCTTAATAGTAACATCAAAGTTACCAACAAAGCCCTTTACGTCTGTTACTTCACTATATGAGAAGATACGGATTTTATCATTCTGTGCTACATCAACCATTTTTGGTGTAAGAATACAAGCTGCACAGTCAAGTGTTGGGAAGGTCTTATCAATCTGGGCCATCTTACCACCGATTGTAGGCTTCTTCTCAACGATATCAACAGGGAAACCAGCCTCTGCAATATCAAGTGCAGTCTGAATACCTGCAATACCACCACCGATAACCAAAGCACGCTTAACTACTGGTGTTTCACCAGGAGTAAGTGGTGTGTTTAGGTTAACCTTAGCAACAGCAGCCTTACCTAGGATAATAGCTTTTTCCGTACCAACAGGCATCTCTTTATGTACCCAAGAGCACTGCTCTCTGATGTTTGCAATCTCAACCATATAAGGGTTAAGACCAGCCTCAGCAGCTGTTTTACGGAATGTAGCCTCGTGCATACGAGGTGAACAAGAACAAACAACAATACCTGTTAGGTTATGCTCTTTGATAGCGTCTTTAATTACATTCTGACCTGCCTGTGAGCACATATATTGATAGTTGGTGGAAAAGACTACACCAGGCTCGTTTTTAAGTGCTTCAGAAACTGCTTCTACATCTACTGTACCAGCAATGTTACTTCCACACCAACATACAAAAACACCAATTCTCTGCATTTTATCTTTTCCTCCTTACTTACTGTATTTTCTAAAGGCACTTACTAAAGCCTGCTGTGGAATTTCGTCATCCAACATAGCAGGGATATCATCTGCCTTAAGGTGATTTGCGTCCTGCTTACGTATTGCTGCAAGACGAACAGCCTCTACAAGCTTTGCAGGCTCTACGCTACGAGGGCATCTGTCGATACAAGCAAAGCAAGAAAGACAACGGTATAAAGACTCAGAATTAAGCAATGGCTCAATATCTCCACTTTCTACCATATATACAAACTGGTGTGGGTGATACTCCATCTCGTCATATGCAGGACAAGTTGCTGAGCATTTACCACAACGCATACATTTTTTAGGATTAACACCGCTTGAACGGATTATCTCCTCCTGAAGATACTCATTTGCCTTATTCATTTGTATCCTCCTTTATTCCTAGAGCCTCTGCAAGTAGCTCTGTTAGATAAACAACAGGAATATCTGAGCCACTCTTCTCAAGATTGTATTTGCAAAGTGGGCAAGCTGTTACAATCATTTCTGCTCCATTGTTTTTAGCACTGCCTGTTACTGTTTTACTCTTCTTGTCTGCAAGCTCTGGGCTTTCCATTCTTACATAGCCACCACAGCACTCGTTTCTGTATGAGTAAATTACAGGCTCTGCACCGATTGCACGGATAAAGTCCTCCATAATCTGTGGATTTTCAGGATCATCCATATGCATTACAGAGTTTGGTCTTAGAAGTAAGCAACCATAGTAAGCTGCAATCTTCTTACCTGTTAAAGGATTAACTACCTTTTCTTTTAATGTGTCAAAGCCAACAACATCACGCAAAAGCTCAAGATAATGATAAACCTGAGTTGAGCCATCATATGGTGTTTCGTCAGCCATATAACGGTTTACCTTGTCGGCAAATTCTGTGTCGTTTTGCATAACATAATTTGTCTGCTTAATAACATTATGACAGGCTGAACATACTGTTACTAATGCCTGCTCTTTGTTCTGTGCTTCTTTTAATGCACGCACAGAAGATAATTTTGTGGCAACCTCTTTTTTATCTGTGGTAAAAACGCCACCACAGCATTGCCAGTTTTCTATTTCTTCAAGAGTAACACCCAAAGTCTCGGCAGATTTTCTTGCATAAATATCAAGGTCTTTTGCCTTTGTCTTGAGGGTACAGCCTGGGAAATAACTTACCTTCATTTTGGTACCTCCAGTTTATAAAATTTCATCTAAACGGAACAACTCGCTGATTTTTCAAAGGTCGGAAGTCCGATTTTATAAACAAGCCGTTTAAACCACAAAGCTGATACACAGCTTTATCGGCTGTTTTATCAGCACCTAGACTCTCGCTTAACAACATTGCCACGAGGGGCTAAGTGCTGTATTTTACATTTTAGTTTTTATATCGCCAATTACAGATTAAAAAGTAATCTGGTTGATAACGCTCTTTAGGCTGTCAGCACTCTTGCGTAGAGCAACGATTTCTTCGTCATTCATTGGTAGAAGAATCTTATTCTCTGCACGCTTGTTACCAACAACTGTTAGCAAGCTTAGACATACATCCTCAATACCGTACTCGCCGTGTAGCATTGTTGATACTGTTAGAGGTGTGTCGATGCTCTGTAGTAAGCTCTTACATAGGTGACATACTGAAACTGCTACTGCATAGAATGTAGCACCCTTACGCTGAATTACCTGACCACCTGACTTCTGTACATACTCAAGAATTTCTGCACGGTTGATTTCTGGATAATCTAAACCGTTGTGGTGAATAATAGAGTTACGATACTCCTCAGCTGGTACGTTACAGATATTTGCATTTGACCAAGGAATGAATGATGAATCACCATGCTCACCAAGTACATAAGCGTGAACATTCTGCTGGTTGATTTCGTAATCCTCACCTAGTCTTGCACGCAAACGAGCTGTGTCAAGAATTGTACCAGAACCGATAATTCTCTCCTCTGGTAGGTCTGAGCATTTGCAGAATGTATATGTTAGAATATCAACAGGGTTACTTACGATAACATAAGTAGCGTCTGGTGCATAACGAGTAATTTGTGGAATAATCTGCTTTGTAATGTTTACATTTGTCTGAGCTAGGTCTAGTCTTGACTGACCAGGCTTTCTAGCTACACCAGAAGTAAGAATAACAATGTCAGATCCAACTGCATCTGCATAACTACCAGCATAAATGTTGCAAGAATGGCAGAAAGGTGTACCCTGAAGAATATCCTGAGCCTCACCTAGTGCCTTTTCTGTGTTAATGTCGATCATAACAATTTCTGAAGCAATACCTGCAACAGTCATTGTGTAGGCGATTGTAGAGCCTACGCTACCGGCTCCGATGATAGTAATCTTGTTCATAATTTGCTCCCTCTTTTCCTATTTTAAAAACGCTTGTAGCATCTTTTTTGGTTTTTGTAATTTTAACCTTGCAATATCAAGCACATAAAAGCACAGCGTAAATGCTTGTGTTGTATTGCAAAAGCTTAAGAAACTATGTTGTATAAGCCATAATTCCAAGCCGATAAACGAAATAAAAAGCTAGTTAACTCATTATCTGTCATACTCCTAAAGTATAACACATTGAGCAACAAAAATCACTACTTTTCTACAAATTAATAATTATTTTTTTAACAAAGTCAGCCTATAAAGCAACCTATATATTTAAATTACAAAAGCTTACAGCTAATTTGTATATGATATGTATAATAATTATATATCATATACATTATACATCATATATGTTACTTACTTCAACCAAAAACATTTTCCACAAAAATTTAGCGTATTTTACACTTAAAAGTTAAACAAATTTGGGATTGTTGGTGTAAGCTGTCGCTCACGCACACACTTACATTGCAAACAATTAGTTTTTTTATAAAACTTAGGTTTGTATTTTTAAGGGACACATATAATGTGTCGGTGTCCTCCTTGCTTTATAAATAAACTTTAAAATACCAACTCTTACAAACTATTAATTTATAATAAAATTTTTATTTTTTTATATGCTCAAGCCGTTGCAATCAATTTACTTCGTAAATTGGTTACATTAAGCTCTTACTTTCTTGCAAAAGAAAGTAAGCAAAGATTGTTGGGGAGAGGTTTCGATCCCTCTCCCCAAACCCCTCACTGAACGACCAAAGGGGGTCAAAGCCCCCTTATGGAATCCCCCACACCTAGTCAAACCACATTTGTGTTTTAATTAGGATTGTTTTGATAACAAGTTTGTGTTTGTCGGTTTGTGCGTAACTCGACAAACCCGAATTTATTAAATAGAGATTATTAGAAAAATAAGATCAGCAAACCCCAGTATTCAGTTGCCTGAAATACTGGGGTTAAATTTTGTAATTAGTCAATTTCAACCATTACTTTTGTATTGCTTCTGACAGCTGTAGATCTTGCAATTGTACGGATAGCCTTTGCTATTCTGCCCTGCTTGCCTATAATTCTACCCATATCTGCCTCTGCAACGTGTAGGTGATATACAACAACGCCCTCTTCGTTAGGCTCGTCAGCATCAACCTTAACGCACTCTGGATTATCAACTAAGCCTTGTGCGATAGTTATTAATAGTTCTTCCATTACTAAGCTCCTTTAAAATGTATCAAGGATTATTAGCCTAGGATATTGTGCTTGTTAAATAGTGACTTAACTGTGTCTGTCATCTGAGCACCGTTAGCAATCCACTTCTTAGCCTTCTCAGAGTCAACCTTAACCTCTTCTGGATTTACCATTGGGTTGTAGTAACCAATCTCTTCAATGAAACGGCCATCTCTTGGATATCTTGAGTCAGCAACAACTACACGGTAGAAAGGAGCCTTCTTAGCACCCATTCTTCTTAGTCTAATCTTTACCATAATTTTTTACCTCCGAAAAATAATAACATTTATCTTCACCAATCACTTGGATGAATACTTAATTACATCTTGTCAAATGGATTTCCACCCATAGGTGGCATCATTGGTCCACCTAAGCCTGGTAAATTTCTAAAGCGACGCTTTTGCTTCTTACCTTTTTTACCACCAAGCTGCTTCATAACCTTTTGCATCTGCTCAAACTGCTTTAGAAGCTTGTTTACATCTTCAACCTTCATACCACAGCCCTGTGCAATTCTTCTCTTACGAGAAGGGTTTATGATAGATGGCTTCGCTCTCTCCTGTGGAGTCATTGACAAAATCATTGCAGCATTTCTGTCCAAAATTCTGTCATCTATATCCATTTCATCAAGCTTACCTGTATCTACACCAGGCACCTTAGAAAGAATACCCTTAATAGGTCCCATTCTTCTAATCTGCTCAAACTGATCCAGCAAATCATTCAAATCAAACTGGTTTTTAGCCAATTTTTTTGCTGTCTCTTCTGCCTTTTTCTGGTCAAGTCTTGCCTCTGCGTCCTCAATAAGAGTAAGCATATCACCCATACCAAGTATTCTGCCAGCCATTCTGTCTGGGTGGAAAACCTCCAGGTCATCCATCTTCTCACCATGACCTGCATAG
Source organism: Acutalibacteraceae bacterium (assembly GCA_036309185.1). Taxonomy (GTDB): domain Bacteria; phylum Bacillota; class Clostridia; order Oscillospirales; family Acutalibacteraceae; genus CAG-964. The sequence continues at coordinate 4,680 of JAXJUF010000057.1, read as the reverse complement.
CGTATAGGCTTACCTGTTACAGATCTTACAGAAAGTGCCGCACCACCACGAGTGTCACCGTCAAGCTTTGTAAGAATAACGCCTGTAATATCAAGCAAATCATTAAATGACTTTGCAACATTTACAGCGTCCTGACCTGTCATAGAGTCTACTACAAGGAAAATTTCCTGTGGATTAAGCTCTGCTTTTATGTTAGCAAGCTCTCCCATTAGCTGTTCATCTATGTGAAGTCTACCAGCTGTATCAAGAATAACTACATCATTACCGTAGTCTTTAGCGTACTTAATAGCCTCGTTTGCAATTTTTACAGGATTTTCGTTACCCATTTCAAAAACAGGCACATCTACACTTTTAGCTACAATTTTAAGCTGTTCAATAGCAGCAGGTCTGTAAACGTCACAAGCTACTGCAAGAGGTCTGTGACCTTCTTTTTTAAGCATTTTAGCAAGCTTACCTGTATGTGTGGTTTTACCTGAGCCCTGCAAGCCACACATCATAATTACTGTAGGAGGCTTTGAAGCCCATTTCATTTTAACCTCTTCGCCACCCATAAGTGCTGTAAGCTCTTCATTAACTATTTTAATAACCATTTGTGCAGGTGTAAGGCTTTCCATTACATCGGCACCAATAGCTCTTTCTGACACCTTAGCAGTAAAATCCTTGGCTACCTTGTAGTTAACATCGGCTTCAAGCAAAGCTAGTCTTACCTCTCGCATTGCTTCCTTTACATCGTTTTCTGTTAGCTTACCTTTTGAACGTAGTTTTTTAAATGCTGCACTTAGTTTTTCTGACAAACCCTCAAAAGCCAAAGAAATCACCCTTTCATTCAGAACTTTGTTTTAATATCTGCAATACTTTTTATAGCATATTCACATTCCTGTGATATTGCCTTATTTTTGCAGAAATCAGAGTTTTCATTTTTTATATTCATCACAGCTGTATTTATAAGTTCAAGCTGTTGTTGTATGCCTTGCCATCTGCTATATAAACCAAGCTTGTTTTCAAGCTCCTCTAAAAAAGCCTCTGAACGCTTTATAGTGTCATGCACACCTTGTCGTGTAATTCCAACTATTTCAGCAATCTCTCTTAGAGATAAGTCATCATTATAGTAATAATCCATAATCTCAAGCTGTTTCTCAGAAAGCAGTTGACCATAAAAATCCAGTAGTAATGAAATTGTCAATTTTTTATTCAAGCTCATCACTCCTAAAGCAGTGTAAAGTCATTCTCTTTACACCGTTCACTATTATACAACATACATTTACAGCTGTCAAGCATTTTATTTGACAGCTGTAATAAAAAAACACCGTACGCCAGCTATAAAGCAAACATACGGTGTTATACTATTTATGTATTAATTAGAAGTCTATTTCCTTGTCATAGAAACAAGCATCAAGAAGCTTTTCCATTTCTTCCTGTGTTGGTATTCTTGGGTTAGAGCCTGTGCAAGCATCGCCAATAGCAAGTGTTGCTATCTCCTTTAGCTTAGCATTAAATTCAGCCTCATCAATAATACCACCCTCATAATCCTTAATGCAAGCAGGGATATCAAGAGAAACATTCATAGCTCTTAGCTCTGCAATAAGTGCATCTACTAAAGCCTCTGTTGTGTCACCTGTTAAGCCAATAAACTTTGCGATTTCAGCATATCTTTCAGCAGCCTCTGCATTCTTTGAGTTGTACTTAATTACCTTTGGAAGATACATTGCGTTAGCACAGCCGTGTACAATATGACCACCTGTAAACGCAGCACCTGTTTTGTGAGCCATTGAGTGTACTATACCAAGCAAAGCATTTGAGAATGCCATACCAGCAAGACACTGAGCATCGTGCATATCGTCACGGGCCTGCATATCACCATCGTATGATTTTTTAAGGTCGTCGTGAATCATCTTGATAGCGTGAAGTGCAAGAGGATCTGTATAGTTACAATGTAGTGTTGAAACATAAGCTTCAATAGCGTGTGTCATTGCGTCCATACCTGTATGTGCTGTAAGCTTTTTAGGCATTGTCTCAGCAAGTGCAGGGTCTACAATAGCTACATCAGGAGTAATGTTAAAGTCAGCAAGAGGGTATTTAATACCCTTTGAGTAGTCTGTAATTACAGAGAAAGCTGTAACCTCTGTAGCAGTACCTGAAGTTGAAGGGATAGCACAGAATCTAGCCTTTGTACGTAGTGTAGGGAAGTTAAATGGCTTTATAAGCTCCTCAAATGTAACCTCAGGATACTCATAGAAAGCCCACATAGCCTTAGCAGCATCAATAGGGCTACCACCACCCATAGCTACAATCCAGTCAGGCTCAAACTCACGCATTGCCTCGGCACCCTTCATAACTGTCTCAACCGATGGATCTGGCTCAACGTTTTCAAAAAGCTGAACCTGCATACCAGCCTCTGTTAAATAGTCTACAGCCTGCTGTAAAAATCCAAATCTCTTCATTGAGCCACCACCAACTACTATGATAGCCTTTGAGCCCTTTAGATTTTTAAGCTCAGCCAATGAACCCTTGCCATGATATAAATCTCTTGGTAATGTAAATCTACCCATAATTAATAACCTCCAAATTTAATATTTTAAAAGATAATATAAATCTTAATTTGTCGAATTAAATAAATTTTGCATTTACAGTTGATTAAAAATAACAATTAAACCAACTGTTGACTATATAATAACATTTATCATTTTAAAATTTGTTAACAAAGTATTAATAAACACAGAAAATACTATTGCAGATTATTTTCTAATATTGTATAATTTTATTGTAAACATTTTCAAAATTATTTATAATCTGTACAAATTTCAAAAATGAAAGGAGAAAATAAAATGAATATGTTATCTAAGTTTTTCAAGCTTAAAGAACATAAAACAGATGTAAAAACAGAGATTATTGCAGGTATTACAACATTCTTATCAATGGCGTATATTCTTGCAGTAAATCCAACAATGCTTGCAGACGCAGGAATGGACAGTGGTGCTGTATTTACAGCCACAACAGTTTCAGCAGCCTTTGCAACACTACTTATGGGCTTACTTGCCAATTACCCTGTGGCACTTGCCTCTGGTATGGGATTAAATGCATATTTCGCATACACTGTCTGCCCTATGATAGCAGAAATGGGTGTTACCAACCCTTGGCAGGTTGCACTTACTGCTATTCTTCTAGAGGGTGTAGTATTTATAGTTCTATCACTGTTTAAATTCAGAGAAACACTAGTAAACAGTATTCCACAAAATTTAAAATACGCCATTTCAGCAGGTATAGGATTATTTATCACAATAGTAGGATTAAAAGGTGCAAATATCGTAGTAGCAGATGCTTCTACTTTTGTTACAATAGGTAATGTAGCTACACCAGAATTTGTACTTGCTATGCTTGGATTGCTTGCTATTGCTATTATGTGGCATTTCAATATAAAGGGTGCTATTTTGTGGGGTATTTTAATCACTTGGGTTTTGGGCATTGTTGCTCAGCTAATAGGCTGGTATCAGGGAGTATCTTTAATTCCTGATTTTTCAAAAGGAATTTTACCACCATCACTTGAGCCAACCTTCTTTAAGTTTAATTTTGAATTTATGTTTTCTCATATTGGTGACTTTATTGCAGTTGTTTTTGCGTTCTTGTTTGTAGATCTGTTTGACACAGTAGGCACTCTTGTAGGAGTTGCTGACCAAGGTAATCTTCTTGACAAGGACGGAAATCTACCAAGAGTAGGCAGAGCATTGACCTGTGACGCAGTAGGTACAATAGCAGGCTCTATGCTTGGTACATCAACAGTAACAAGCTACGTAGAATCAACAGCAGGTGTTGCTGTAGGTGGTCGCACAGGTCTTACAGCAGTAAGCTCAGCAATAATGTTCATTCTTGCACTATTCCTGTCACCATTGTTTTTGGCTATACCAGGCTTTGCAACTGCACCTGCACTCGTGTTTGTAGGCTTGCTTATGATAAAATCTGTCCAAAAAATGAAATTTGAGGGTGATATTGCAGACGTATTAAGTGGCTTTGTTGCACTTGTATTTATGCCTTTCACCTACTCTATCGCAAACGGAATTATGTACGGTATTCTTACATGGGTTATTCTAAAGATTTGCACAGGCAAGGTTAAGGATATCCACCCTATAATGTGGGTTGTAACAGTACTATTTGCTATAAGAATAGCCACATTGATAATTTAAATTTAATAACAAAATACAAATAACCTCCCTGTCAGCTATAAACGTTGACAGGGAGGTTATTTTTGATACTAGGGTCAGCCTTGCTGTGGTATGCTATTCGTCAGATAAAAAATCAGCTCTAAAATCTTATCCACTGTTTAGAGCTGAAATAGTATAACATAAAAGGATTGATACTATCATTGAAACATCACAAAAAATAAGCACCCAACAAAAGTTGAGTGCTTATTTCTGGCTGGGTTGGCGGGATTCGAACCCACGGGATGACGGAGTCAAAGTCCGTTGCCTTACCGCTTGGCGACAACCCATTATATTCGATTTTACACATTTTGCATTAGCAAATTTGTTTTACCAAATGCTTGTATAAAACTGATTTGTTAACAAATAGTCGCACAAGCGTATTACCTGTGCGACTATGGTGACTCATCGGAGATTCGAACTCCGGACACCTTGATTAAAAGTCAAGTGCTCTGCCAACTGAGCTAATGAATCAAATGGGGTGGAT
>JAXJUF010000056.1:0-24342 GCA_036309185.1 Acutalibacteraceae bacterium | reverse complement strand
TTGCTTATTTGTGGTACAATATATATTGTTCATAGTGATTTTCCTCCTGTTAGGTTGGTGTGGTAACTTTATTCTAACATCGTGGTTCATCACTGTGAACCTTTTTTTATTTATCTGTTCAATTTCATTTTACAATTTACCTATAAAAATATTTGTTTAAGCATATTAAATGGCTATTTAGCATGTAACTAAGTAGTGCTATTTTGTAAGTGGGTTTTAAATGCTTGAAACAAATGAATTTATTAGATAAGATATATACAGGAGGTGGCGAAATGAAACTGATTCTTAAGGAAAACCCAAATGTAGAATTGACTGTAACAATAGAATACCCTAAGCAAAGCAGTCAGTTAAACAGAATTATTCAGAAGCTGAAATCAGAGGAAAAGGCTTTGGTAGGAAGTGAAAACGGTAGAGATTACAAGGTGTTTATGCCAGATATTTTTTATATAGAAAGTGTAGATAAGCGTACCTTTATCTATACAAGGGATATGGTATTCAGAAGTGAAAAGCGTTTATACCAGCTGGAAAACGAACTAAAGGAATATGATTTTGTAAAGGTAAGCAGAAATTGTCTGGTGAATATAAACGAGCTTATACATATAAAGGCGTTGGCTAATAGTAGACTAGAAGCAGAGCTATCAAACGGGGAGAAGATAATCGTTTCAAGAACCTATATTCCAGAAATAAAAAGAAAGGTTTTTCAGGAGGTGTAGCTATGAAGAAATACATTCAAAAATCATTAATGCTATCTGCGATAATATTGTTTATCGTAACTTTAATTTCCTTTTTCTGTTTTGATTATATTGAGGAGATGAAGCTTAATTTTCTGATTGCAATTATAGCCTTTTTAAGTATGGGTATTCATTATCTTACAGCACATCTGTTTTATGATAGCTTTTTAAAGGAAATCATTTGCAAATATGTTCTAGTAGAAATTATGGTTCTGGTTGTTGGAATACTCTGTGGTTGGTTTGTAAAATCAAACTGGTGGATGTCCTTTGTATATGTAACTCCAGCGTTTGTAATAGCGTATTTAGTGGGGATTGTTCAGATTAAGCGAGAGGTTCAATCTATTAATCAGAAGCTTGTAGAAAAAAGGGGAAAAGGTTAAATGAAGAATAAAATGAAAGCTATGCCAGATAAATATTTGCTCATGTTTTTCGTGTGTACTCTTTTGTGGACATGGACCTGTGGATTTATACCGGTAATATTCGATTTTACAGGCACACCGGTTGGTACATTTCTTTTTTATTTTGGTGGTGGAGCACCATCCGTTGTTGCTTTGTTCCTTGTGTTCTTTACATATTCTAAGGATGAGAAAAAGGATTATTTTCACAGATGCTTCAGCTTTAAATATATGGGCTGGAAATGGCCACTTATTACTATATGTGCCTTTTCTGTTATAACTATCATAAGCCTGTTTATAGGTGTAGGCTTATTAGGCTATGAAATGCCGGGTATGGATTTTGTAAATGCGATTATAAAAAATCCGTTAATCCTGTTATTTGTTTTATTAATATCACTTGTTTCTGGTCCTTTAAACGAAGAATTTGGCTGGAGAGGCTATGCACTTGATAAGCTGTTGGTTAAGTATGGATTTTTGGGTTCATCTGCTATTCTTGGCTTTGTGTGGGGAATATGGCATTTAGCATGGTATTTCACACCAGGTCAGGCACAATACAATTTGTTACAGGATTCAGTTATTGACGCTGTTATGTATATTCCGAGCGTTGTACTGCTAAACTTTTGGGTTACCTTTGTTTATATTAAAACAAAGCGTAGCATATTGGCTGGTGCTTTGGTTCATATGTTCGGTAACTTACTCGGTAGTCAGATATTGTCACCATATACAACTGAAATCAGTATGACTATCCGATATACAAAAATGCTCTTTTTTATGATCATAATTTTATATGCCATTTTCTCTAAGAAATTTAAAAACGAGGTAGCAGAACAAATTAAAGAAATTTCATCTGACAAGATTGGTAATCAGTAAAAACTGAGAATCCAGATTACGAATAAATATTTCAATAATCCTATCAGAATAGATTCATTACACTATGTTGCAACAAATTTGCATGTCAGGAATATTTTACTTTTAGATGAAAGTATATACAAAAACGACTAAAAGTTAAAAATGTAAGCTTTTGTTAATTGCATATATTTGATAGCAGTTTTGTGTTTTATATGCTATAATATACCTGATCAGATTATCAGATTGGCATTTACCAAACTCTGCAATAAATTATAATACTCTAAAAGAATATGTGTGGTTTGTTATGACAGACGCTGGTATTAAAGAAAATATGGTAAAAGTACAGGAATTAATAAAGCAAGCTCCAGGCAATGCCGGAGGAGCAGAAATGATTATCAAGTACTATAAAGGCTTGGGGCAAAAATAAATACAAATTAAAAATATAAAATAAACTTAGTAGCCACTTATCAATCGATAGGTGGTTTTTGGCCATTATGACTAATAATCGTGATGATTTTTAGGTAATGTTTTTATATAAAAAACTATTGAATTAAATTTTTAATTAAATTAGACTTATTTTTAGGATATCCTTATTAAACTAAAGGAGAAAATCAATGATAGAAAAAATACGTCAAGTAGTAGAAAAAGAATACAGCAACACATTAGGAATAGTAGTTTATAAATCAGGTGAAATAGTGCTGGATGAATATTTTTCGGGTGCACATAGAAACGAGTCTGTTAACACCTTTTCTGTAGTAAAGAGTATCGTAGCAGTGCTTGTAGGTATTGCTATTGATAAAGGCTTTATAAAGGGCGTTGACCAAAAAGTTATAGACTTTTTCCCTGATTACAAACTTAAAAGAAACCAAGAGCAGTTAAAAGATGTTACTATTGAGAACTTTCTTACCATGACCGTTCCTTACAAGTATAAATCAGAGCCTTGGACAAAGGTTTGCACTAGTCAGGATTGGGGTGGCAAGATATTAGAAATGATAGGTGGCAAAAAGCAAATAGGAGAAAGCTTTCACTACTCCACCTTGGGTATACAGGTTTTGTCAAATGTTCTGACAATAGCAACAGGTATGAGTCTGAAAGATTTTGCAGAAAAATATTTGTTTGAGCCTCTTGGAATTTTAGACGTACCAAACGCAAATGTAGTAGACAGAGCAACACAAGAAGCCTTTTACAAAACAAGAGATAACCGTGGCTGGGTAAAAGACCCAAGTGGTTTTTATACTACAGGCTGGGGACTTTCTATGACAACTGACGAGTTTGCTAGAATAGGGGTTATGGTTTTAAACAAAGGCATATATAAAGGAAAGAGGATTTTGTCAGAGGAATATATTGAGCAGATGTTAGCTGAAAGGGAAGAGGGCTATGGCTATCTTTGGTGGATATATCCAAAAAACAAAACAATAAAAATCATCAGAAAAGAATACAATACAGGCAAGTATGATTCATTCTGTGCCAATGGTGTAGGTGGTTCTCTTATGACAGTTGTACCAGAAATAGATGCCGTTATCTGTATGACCTGTTCATTGGTATATAATCCTAAGGCTCGTATGGAGCTAATAAACGACTATATAATTCCTTATATAGAACAGTGCTAGAAAATGTATATATAAAGATGATTTAGAAGCTTTATCGGCTACTATATCTACTGCTGACGGAATTATTCTTGGTTCACCAACCTATGCAAGCAATGTATCGGCACAGATGAAGACAATTATAGATAGAGGACATTTTGTAATGGAACAGTTGCTTTCTGGAAAATATGTAATAAATGTTGCTACCTACGAAAACTATGGTGGAACAGATACTGCAAAAATACTTAACAGGATTACTTCGTATTCCGGTGCAAACATTACTGGAACTTTAGTATATAGAAAAATCTATATTAATAATTCTGATAAAAAAGAAAAACTGAATCAGCATATACAAAAAACAGCTAATAAGCTATACCTAGATATTAAAACAAAGCACAGGTATATATCACAAAGCATAAAGCACCTTATAATATTTAACATAGGAATCAAACCGTTTGTTATTAAAAACAAAACGGAATATTCAGGTGTATTAAATTATTGGAAGAGTAAAAATATAATTTAGAAAAAGAGCTTGTACACTAACATTCTATCGGCGATTTATGCAGATGATATTAATTCAAAAGCTTGTCCTATGTACACAGCTTAAAATATGAAGATTAGAGAGAATATTTTTGTTTCGTTACTCAAAGTATGTTATTTACAGGTATTTTAAGCAATAGACAAAATCAGCAATGAGCAGTATAATATGGTATATATTTGTGAGCATTATAAAGTATATATTTTATATGCAGAGAATGAGGAAATAGCAAATTATGAAAAAGTATTTAAAAATTTTTGTATTAATATTTGCATTATGCTTTATAGTCAATGTGAATTGTGTTAGTGTATATGCAACATCATCACCAGATTATGATAAAATCAGCAAGCAACTTGCTGACGATGTAAAAAAACATCATATTCCAGGAATGGCCGTTATGGTGGTTGATAAAGATAGCGTTTTATTTCAGGAAACCTACGGAAATTGTAATAGTATTGATACCCCTTTTATTATTGGTTCTATGAGCAAATCCTTTACAGCAGTAGCAATTATGCAACTGGTAGAAGAAAATAAAATTGATTTGAATAAGCCTGTTTCAGAATATATTAATGCAACAGAATGGTTTGTTGACAGCTCTGATTGTGAAAAAATCACTGTAAGAGACCTGCTTAATCAAACCAGTGGGATTGAAGCGTTTCAAACATTTGGTGATTTGGAAAGCACAGATTCATACGGCAAATACATATATGCAAATGCTAATTACGGTCTGCTGGGACTAATTATTGAATCTGTAAGTAGACAAACCTACGAAGAATATATAACCAAAAATATTTTCGAACCATTAGGTATGACACATTCGGCAGCAACTCTTGAAAAGAGTGAAGAAAACGGATTGATTCCAGGCTATAGAAATTATTTTGGAATTCCTGTAAAAGGAAAGCCAGACTACCCAGACGAAATAAAAAGTGGAATGTGGACAAATGTTCCTGCTGGTTATTTATCAGCAAGTGCTTCTGATATGGGTGAATATCTTCAGATGTATTTAAATGGTGGAGAAAACATTTTAAGTGAAAAAAGTATAAACAATATGTTTTATGATAATGTTCCTGCTGATGAAGGCTCTTATTACGGAATGGGTTGGAATTATTCAACTGAAATGTTCAGCAAACCAGTTATATGGCATGCTGGTTTGGTAGAAAATTATACCTCTAATATGTTTATTATTCCAGAAGAAGGTATTGCAGTAGTTGTTCTAGTTAATATGAATGATTATCTTGTAACCAATAACCTGCTTGCAAATATGGTGAACCCACTTATAGGTGAAGAACGACAGGATTTACCCAATTTATATTTAATACTTCATTTGGCAATTGATGTAATATGCTTACTGCTTTGCTTTATAAGCATATTCTCTATTGTAACAGCTAATAGAGACAACAAAAAAGGGAAGAGAACTTCTATTGTGATTAATGTTATTATTCATATAGGCTTACCACTGCTTTTAATTTTTGCACCTATGCTTCTGGGTACTCCGATATATGTGTTCTGGCTTTTTGTAAAGGATATATGTGTCCTGTTTTATGCAAATGCAATCGTGTTAATTGGTGTGGGAATATACAAATTATTGATCATAAAACATCGGGAATTAAAATCTGATAAAATAACATAGCATTATAACGGCAAGGAGAAATTTTTCTTCTTGCCGTGGTTTATTTTACAGGGGTCTTCTCAAAAACGGTCAACGGGTATATAATACACTTGCGTTGACCGATGTATACAATAAGGAGGATTATAATGAACGATAAATTTTTCGCACTTCCAATAGAAAAACAGCGTAGAATCATAAACGCAGCTTATAGAGTGTTTTCAGAAAACAGCTATAAAAAGGCACCTATGTCTGAAATTGCAGAGGAAGGTAATATTTCAAAGTCATTGCTTTTTCACTACTTTACAAACAAAAAGGATTTATATATGTACCTATGGGATAACGCTTGCGAGATAACAACACAGGCTATCAGAGAATACAAAACATTGGATACAGATGATTTTTTTGAAGTGCTCAGAAGAACTCTGCTGTCTAAATGTTCAGTTATGCGAGATTATCCATATATGTATGCATTTTCTCTCAGGGCATATTACGAAACAGATACAGAAATTAAAGACTCTATACAGGGGGATTTCAGTATTGCCAGTAAAGAAAGTGAAATGCTGGTTATTGAGAAAATCGATAAATCAAAGCTAAGAAAAGATATTGATATAAAAATAATGTACGCAGAAATCCTTTATGCTGTAGATGGATATATGCTACAGAAGTATCGTATGAATAGCATTATTCCAGATGAAATCGAAAAAGAAACAGGTGCTTTGATTGATTTCTGGGAAAAGGTATATACACAGCAATAAACAAAGCGAAAAATTGGAAAAGATGAAGGAGAAAATAAACATGGAACATAAAAAAGTAAGTGGTATTGGTGGAAAGGTTCATTATTGGATTTCAAGGCCAGAATCTACACCAAAGGGTGCAATCGTTTTTACTCACGGTTTAACTGCAAATCACACAATGTATGAAAAACAGGTTGAATATTTTACGGATGAATATATTGTAATAACATGGGATGTGCCTATGCATGGCTTATCTATACCCTATAAGGATTTTTCTTATGAAAACACTGCAAAGGATTTAAACACGATATTAATTCAAGAGAATATAGATAAAGTCAGTCTGGTTGGTATGTCAATGGGAGGGTATCCGTCACAGATGTTTGCTTATTTATACCCTGAAAAAGCACAGTGCATAATTGGTATTGATACAACACCATTCGGTACGGAATATTATTCTAAATCAGATTTATTCTGGCTTTCTAAGGTTAAACCAATGGCAAAGCTGTTTACAGATAAATTACTCAGGGAAAGTATAGCAAAATCTATATCTGTAACTGATTATTCATACCAAAAAATGAAAGAGATATTAGCTCCGTTTTCTAAAGAACAGATTATAGACCAAATGGATATTGCCTATGGAAAGTTTGCAGAAGAAAACAAAGAGCTTAATCTGCAATGCCCTATTCTTGTTTTGCTTGGTGACAAGGATACAACAGGAAAAGTAAAGCAGTATTGCAAAGCGTGGGCAGAAAAAACAGGTCACCCATTACATATTATCAAAAATGCTTCACATTTCTCTAATGGAGATAACCCACAGCAGGTTAATAGCGAAATAGAGCAGTTTATTACACAAGCTGTTAAAAATTAATACGGAAAACTAATTTGTAAAAATACATTGAGTTTAACATAATCAGTAACCACATATCAATTTTATTTTGATGTGTGGTTATATTTTGGATTATTACTATAAGAATAATCTTGACAAAAAGGTAGCTGTATGATAATCTTAACACTGTTAAGATAGGGGGGAGATGAAAATGGAGAAGAGATATCATCATGGAGATTTAAAAACCCAGCTGATAAAGGCAGGCTTGCGTATGATACAGGAAGAGGGGATTAAAAAACTTTCTTTAAGAAAATTGGCACAGGTATGTAATGTCAGTGAGGCTGCTCCATATAGTCATTTTAAGAATAAAGAAGAGTTATTAATCGCAATACAAAACTTTGTAACAGAGCAATTAACACTATGCTTAAAAAATGCCTATGAAAGCACAGAGGATAGTAACTCACCACAAGCTATATTTAATATGGGTGTTGCATATATCAGATTTTTTGTCAGTTACCCTGAATACTATTCGTTTATATTTAATCAATCCTGTTTAAATATAGATTTAACCGATAATTTAAATTCAAATGAGTTTGAGCCTTTTCGATACTATAAAGAAAAAGCATATCAGATATATAAAAATATAGGAATGAGCGACGAGAGAATTAAGTATGGTGTTATTGCAATGTGGGCTAAGGTGCACGGTATAGCATCTATCGCTTCAATGAAAGGCATCAATAAGGATTTTGAATGGGAAGATGTTTTAGATAAAATATTAGTCGAGTAGGGGAATTTATAATGAAAAGAAAGCGAGTGCATAAAATGATAATAGGTCTTACGGTATTGATTGTATTATTGTTACTATTTGTTGTAATTGTTTTTCCACCAAGTAAAGGAGAGATTCCTTGCTTTTATGATGATAACGGAAAAATTTTAGAAAACAGTGTAACTGAGAAATGTTACTTAGATGTTGACGGCGATGAGCTGGGTATGATTATTATGGCGAAGAATATCAATAACCCTGTTTTGTTGGTTTGTGGAGGTGGACCAGGAATTCCAGAGTATTTACTTGAGGATATGTATCCATCAAAACTAGCAGATAAATTTGTAGTTTGCTATTTGGAATACAGGGGTACAGGCTTGTCATATAATTCTGGAATCAAAGCAGAGGAGATGACAACCGAAAGGTATGTGTCAGATGTCATAGCAGTTACAGACTACTTATCAGAAAGATTTGAAAAAGAAAAAATATATATTATGGGTCATTCCTTTGGCAGCTATATCGCTCTTAAAACAATACAGCTATACCCGGATTATTATTGCTCATACATAGCAATGGCTCAGGTATGTAATCAGAGAGAATCTGAGTATAGAGCCTATGATTATATGAAAGCTCAATATGAGCAAGCTGGCAACAGAAAGATGGTTGAAAAATTCAACAACTGCCCGATAAGAGAATCTGATGAAATGTATGAAAAATATTTCTCATCTTCTCTTCGTGATACAGCTATGCACGGGCTGGGAGTTGGCACAACAAGAGATATGGAGTCTGTAATCAAGGGGATTTTCTTCCCAAGCTTAAGGTGCAAAGCCTATACATGGCAAGAGCGAATAAACATATGGAAAGGCAAGGCGTTTTCAATGCAATTCCCTGTAGTACAGGACTCGATTAATTTTAATGCCTTTAATGAGGTATCGAATGTGCAGATTCCTATTTACTTTATAGCAGGAAAGTATGACTATACCTGTTGCTATGATTTGCAATATGAGTATTACGAATATATCAATGCTCCTGAAAAAGAATTTTATACCTTTGAAAATTCAGCACACAGCCCAATATTTGAAGAGCCTGACACATCTCTTGTTATCATTGATAAAATTTTACAGGATGATACAAAACCATAAATAAAATCTTTGGTATTGAATTAAAACAGAATAACACCTTTGGTAAACATCTATCGTTTGAACTGCTCTAAATTGATAGGTGTTTATTTTTGGTTTGTGGTGAGTTGTTGAGATTTAAAATTTGATGTGATATAATCATCTCAATGAACTTGAATTTATGGAGTTGAATACAGGTGAAAAACTTTTTGAGGTTGACCGATTATCAAAAAACTGATATTTATGATATTTTTAGAATAGCCGATGAAGTTCAACAAGGTAAATATATAGATGTTTTAAAAGGAAAAAGTGTTGTTTTGTTTTTTCCGAATTCGAGTATTCGCACACGAGTAACCTTTGAAAAAGGTATATACCTGTTAGGTGGACAACCTATCCTGTTTCCGTCAGAAACCCTTGATAAAAAAGAGAGTTTGAAAGATGTTTGCGGTTATCTGAATAATTGGGCAGATGTAGTTGTTGTCAGACATAAAAATATTCGTGTGATTGATGAAATGGCAACTTACTTGTCTGTGCCTGTAATTAACGCAATGACAGATGTAAACCATCCTTGCGAAGTGCTTACAGATATGTATTCTCTTTCTAAAATACGAAAGGATTTTTTTAAGGACAAGTTTTTGTTTTGTGGTAGAAAATCCAACATAGGTTTAGCCTGGAAAGAAGCATCGGATGTTATGGGCTTTGAGTTGGAGCAATGTTGCCCGAAAGGTTATGAAATCAGCTCGTTAGTATCTCATAACAATATTTTTGATGCAGTTATAGGAAAAGATATTGTTTGTACAGATTCTTTGCCGTCAGCTATGCTTAAAGATTTTAAAGAATTTCAGGTAACAATTGATGTTATGCAGAAAGCAAACGAGGGTGCAATTCTCAATCCTTGCCCACCTTTTTATCGTGGAGAAGAAGTTTCTGCTGATGTGATAGATTCGGATTATTTTGTCGGATATGATTTTAAAAAGTACCTGCTCAATGTTCAGCAAGCAATTATGATTTATTGCCTGACATGATAAATTCCAATTTTATGAAATTTAAGACATAATAAGAGCACCAGTAAACACTTATCAATTTTGATAGGTGTTTTTTCTGTTGAAAAACACTACAATCATGCAATTATATAAACAGGATTAATTAATATCTTTGAGGTATATTATAGAATAGAGAGAAAAACTATGATTTCAAAAGAGATAAGTATAAGGTTTATGGGGAAGGTGGAAAGGAGCTGTCTGGCGAATTACACACCTATGAGATAGGCTCAATTACCAAAACGATTACTGCTGGGACTGGAAGGAGAATAATGTATATTTGTCAGCAGGAGCAGTTACATCTGATATTTCAGATATGCTGAAATATGCTCAAATACAACTTGATAATGATAATGTTTTCAGTGAATGTAATAAAACCCTTAAAGATATAAATACCTCTACTAAAAGCTATGGGTATAAATATGGACGCAATAGGTATGTCTTGGATTATTGACAAAGAAAACTCCACTGTATGGCACAATGGAGTAACAGGAAATTATAACAGCTATCTTAGCTTTAATCCCGAAACAAAAACTGCTATTGTTGTATTCTCAAATCTTCCTCCAAGCTACAGAATACCTGCAACTGTGCTGGGAATAAAACTGTTAGAAGAATCAGAATAAATAAGCTTATTCTATTAGTTACTATCTATACTAAACACCATAAGTCTGTCGCCTTACAAGGAAGCAATATGAATTCAGTGCAAAATCAACCGACCGAAAAGTATTGCATTTTAAATGTTTTTTGGTATTGATATTACATAGAAATCCCCTTAAAGTAGTTTTAGAAATCACTTTAAGGGGATTATATTGTTTACAGGATTATCTATACAACAGCTTTCAACCATCACATCATTTTGATAGAATTGCAATTCTTTGATTAATTAAAGCTTCAAGCTTTTCTTTAATCTCATCAGGCATATAAGACTCTCTGCACATATCAATATATTTTTCCTTGAGCTTAACAATCTTATCAATCATCTTTTCAGCAGATTTATCTGAAACACCAATAGTCTTTGCAAAAATAAAAAAATCTTTTCTGCGAATATTTTGCTTTTTACCATTTATAGTCAGTGCCAACTGTTCTTTATCAGCAGGGATAACGACATTAGTAGAAAGCATATCGTAAGCAGCAGATAAGAAGTATTTTTGTGAACCTTCTGAAGTTTCGATCAGAGAAAAGTTTTTTAGATGCATATCTGAATTTCCAACAGCAAAAGAGAACACAACACGAATAAATAATTCTGTCATATCCAATCCTTTGTTTTCGGAATATGCAGATATAATTTTACCACAACGCTCATACGAACCACGATATTTGTCCTCGGTAAGTCTACCATCAAGCTGACAAAAGTCTTCCATAGCAAGCATTTGTCCATCATTGCGATCTATACGCTTGGTGATATACGCAAATGCATTATTCTGTGACGACAACTGTATCAAAGCATATGGAACTGTCTTAATACCACTGATATCTGCCATTTTCATAACAAGATATTCCATCTCGGGTAAAGAAGAATATTCCTCAGTTTGTGGCTTAAGAATATAACCAGTAGGGTAGTTTACAAGTGTTAAACGAGGCTTGTCCTCTTGAGACAGATGTAAAGATAGCTTTTTCTGAACACCTGGCACAGTAAACCCCTTGCTAGTAGTGTCGATAGCAATTTTCTTCAGAATCTCTTTTGAAACATCAACATCAGGGAATTTTGTTGTGCCAAAAAAAGATTTGATACAAGCTAAGTGCCATCCACACTCGTTTTTAGTGCGTAATGTTTTACCACAACATAAACATCGGCTCATTCCTTAACCCCCTTTATCTGAACATTGCCAATAGGGTCTTTGCAAGCAACAAGCAACAATCCAAAACGGTCTTTTCTATTAATTTTCCAGTTATGGATTACAATATCAAGAAGCCAGCCTTCAGGAATTAATCCATCAAAAAACGCGAAAAGCGTTTTTGAAGTGTATTTTTCTTTTTGAATCGGTAAGGTCAAGCTTACCGCCGACGGATTTTCGCTAGCCAGATAATCATTGTCGTAAACAAACGAATACCCGAAATCAGTTTCTTTTAAAGTTCCAGCAAAGGTTTCCCTTACATATACATACGCTGTTCTGTATGCTTCCATTAGTCATCCTTCCTTCCGGGAACAGCCTTCATACCAAACATTGAAAGAGCCTGATTCACCTTGTCCATACGAACCGTTTCTTTTCCTTGTTCCAACTCACGAACAAAGCGAAGTCCCAAACCCGAGCGAATAGCAAACTCCTCTTGAGTAAGACCTGCCTCTTTTCTTTTTTGTTTTATAAATTCAGCAATTGTATTCATAATTATATTTTACACCCTATAGGGTATAATGTCAACACTTCACCGTATATATTATACCCGTACAGGTATAATATCATTGTGTCGCTGTGTATTTTGTACCCTAAAGGGTATAATTTTAAGACCTCACTATATATATTATACCCGATTGGGTTATTATTATGTACTTTCTGCCTTTATTATACCCCTCATAGTTTAATCTGATATAATAAATAATGTATTGACTGAAACGGAAAAAACATTTTCTGTGATAAAGAAACCTTAACTTTGATCCAGAATACACACCACATTATTGACGTGTAATCTTCTCAACAAGAATGTCAGCAATAGGAGTAAGTAATGCAAACCTGACAACCTTGATAGGACACACAAAGCAGATTCAATTATTTGCGATTGTATGGGTATTTCTTTTTATATTAATTTGTCTACCATTTAGCGATGAATAAGTATTACTCCGCACTCTGTACTTCTCTGTGACAAGCAAAAGCTTGCTTGCGTTGTCGTCCTCGTTTTGAGCTAATTCTGCTTGTTAATCTATTGCACTGTAATATTTAGATTTAGAAAAGTTCAATAATTCTTCAATATTTTATGATATAATTGGTATATATGGAGGTATTCCTATGAGAATTTTACTGGTTGAAGATGAAAAAAGAATGGCACAGGCACTGTGTGAAATACTTCGCCTTGAAAGATATGAAGTTGATCATTACACAAGTGGTCTTGATGGCTTGACTGCAATCGAAAGTAATATCTACGATATTGTGGTTCTTGATGTTATGCTACCAGAAATGAATGGATATGAAATTGCCAAACGGGCTCGCAGTAAGGGCATTGTAACACCAATACTAATGCTTACTGCAAAAGCAGAGCTTGATGACAAGGTAACAGGTCTTGACAGTGGAGCAGATGATTACTTAACAAAGCCTTTTATGGCTAAGGAACTTTTAGCTCGACTTCGTGCTCTTGGCAGAAGAACATTAGGCATAACAAATACTTTGTTATCCTACGGTGACATTACCCTTGATACAAGCACATTTGCATTATCTTGTACCACAAATGGCCAGAGTGTACGATTAAGCGAAAAAGAATACAGAATTCTAGAGTACCTTATTGTAAATAGTGGACAAATTCTTACCCGTGAACAATTTGCAATTAAAATCTGGGGATATGAGAGTGATGCTGAATATAACAATGTAGAGGTGTATATGACCTTTACTCGCAAAAAACTAGCATTTGTTGAAGCAAAAACCGAGATCAAGGCAGTGCGTGGAGTGGGATATGAATTGAGGTGCGATGATGTTTAAGAAATCAAGAAGAAAAATCGTTGCCTCTATTATGTCTGTTCTTGTGCTTTTGTGGGTAGGAACTCTGGGTGTTATTTACACATCAAGCTATTTTGAAATGAAAAAGCAGAATGAGCAGATGCTACAGACACACGCCGAAATATATATGCTACCTAAAACATTTGATAAAATGACACCACACGACAAACCCTTCTTTAATGGCGAACACAGATTCAAGCCTGATTTTGACCCTCAGTCTCCAAGGTTTCAGCTATCAATCTTTTATACGGTGGCAGTTTCTTATGACAGTGAAATTTTAGAAATAAAAAACGAATCACCATCGGTGCATACTGATGAGTATCTGACAGATTTAGCTCTAAAAATTATAAATAGCGAAAAGAATACAGGAACCGAAGATAATCTTGTATTTAATAAATCTGATAAAGACGGATACACCCTTGTTACCTTTATGGATAACACGGTTATCAACGAAGGTGCACTTACCTTATTTCGCTATACTCTTATTTTCGGCGGTGTTGCTCTTGTATTGTTTTTCTTCTTGTCGCTCTATCTTGCAAAAAAGATTGTAAATCCACTTGAAGAAAGCTACCATAAACAAAAGCAGTTTATTTCTGATGCAGGTCACGAGTTAAAAACACCTGTATCAGTTGTTAGTGCCAATGCAGAGCTGTTATCTCGTGAAATTGGTGATAACCAATGGCTCCAAAATATTCAATACGAAAACGAGAGAATGGGAATACTTGTAGGTCAGCTTCTACAGCTTGCCCGAACAGAAAATGTGACATCGCAAATGGAAAAGATTGATTTTAGCAGATTGGTTGCAGGTGAGTCACTTCCATTTGAGAGCGTTGCCTTTGAACAAGGTCTTACGCTTAATAGTAACATAACAAGCAACATCACCGTTGAGGGTAACAGCACACAGCTTAAACAGGTTGTTTCTATTTTGCTGGATAATGCTATTCGTCATAGTAAAGATAATGGCGAAGTCTATCTTTCTTTAAATAAAGAACACGGACTTGCAAAGCTTTCGGTTATCAACAAAGGTGATGAAATACCTACAGAACAGCGTAAACAGATATTTGAACGCTTTTATCGTGTGGATACTGTTCGCAATGGCGAGGATAAGCACTATGGACTTGGTCTTGCCATTGCAAAAGCAATTGCAACCTCTCATAAAGGCAATATCGAGGTGCTTTGCTATAACGGATTTGTAGAATTTAAGGTGAAAATTCCTATTATGTAAAATGCATTAAGCAGTATAAAATTAATTAATCAGTTCAATAAAACTTCAATCTTCCTCCTTTACAATAATGCCATTAATTGTAAAGGAGGTTTTTCAATGGCTTTTCAAGCTGTATTCCAAAGATACGAATTGAAATATCTGTTGACATTAGAACAAAAAGAAAAAGTTCTTAAAGGCATAAAGCGATATATGACGCTTGATAAATATGGCAGAACCACCATACGCAACCTTTATTATGATACAGATACCTACCTTTTAATTCGTCGCTCTATCGAAAAGCCTGTTTATAAAGAAAAATTGCGAATACGCAGCTACAGCAGAGCAACTGCTGACAGCACGGTTTTTGTGGAATTAAAAAAGAAGCACAAGCACATAGTATATAAGCGAAGAATATCGCTTTTATATAATGAAGCCACTCAGTGGCTGTCAGGGGATAAGCACACCAGCGAGCATACACAGATTTCTGAAGAGGTTGATTATTTTCTTGACTATTACGGTACATTACGCCCTGTTGTATTTCTCTCTTATGAAAGAGAAGCATACTATTCTAATGATGGCAGTGATTTTCGTGTAACCTTTGATGATAATATTCTTTGCAGACAGGATGATTTATCTCTTGAATCAGATGTCTATGGAGCTTCAATTCTTCCTGAGGGTCAAGTTCTGATGGAAATAAAATGTAGTGGAGGTATTCCGATCTGGATGACAGAAATTTTATCAAGAGAAAAGATATATAAAACATCATTTTCAAAATACGGAACAGCGTACAGAACACTGATTTTTCCACAAACCCATAAAATGAATTTATATAATAGGTTGGAGGTAAATACAAATGATTGAGAATTTATTTAAAGGATTATTCGATACAGACTTAACCAGAGTTATCAGCGTAACCGATTTTTTACTTTGTCTGGGTGTATCGTTGCTAATAGGAGTTTTAATGGTATTAGCCTATATGTATCGCACACGCTACACAAAAAGCTTTGTTGTAACATTGGCACTTCTGCCAGCAGTAGTTTGTGTTGTGATTATGATGGTAAACGGTAATGTGGGCACAGGTGTTGCAGTAGCAGGTGCGTTCAGTCTTGTGCGTTTTCGTTCAGTACCAGGCACAGCAAAAGAGATTTGCACATTGTTTTTGGCAATGGGTGCAGGACTTATTGCAGGTATGGGATATCTTGGCTTTGCAATATTATTTACTGCCATTATGTGCATAATGTTTATATTTTATAATCGTCTTGACTTTGGCACAAAAAAGAATTCTAAAAAATTTAAAACCCTTACAATTACTATCCCTGAGGATTTAGATTACTCAGGTGTGTTTGATGATATTTTCGCTGAGTTTACAACTGCTCACGACCTTGCTTGTGTTAAGAGCACTAATATGGGAAGTATGTTCAAGCTTACATATAATGTAGTCCTCCGAGATATCACCCGTGAGAAAGAAATGATTGATAAAATCCGTTGCAGAAATGGAAATCTTGAGATTACCGTTTCTAATCAAGTAACTGTTGGCACAGAATTATAACAGGAGGTTTATATGAAAAAAATATTATCATTATTTTTATTTTCATCAATGATGATTTCACTTTTTACCGGCTGTACAACAGACACCGAAAACAAACCACAAGGTGAAAGTCAAATTCAAAGTTCTACAACAACTACTGAATCTGTAAATGTTGATTCCTCTAATCCTACTACAGATATGTTTACTGAACGAGATTTCAAGACAGAATATGACGAGAGCAACGCAGTTACTATCAAGCTAAACGGAGCTTCAGCAACTGCAAGCTCCGACAGTGTAAATATATCAGGCTCCACTATAACAATTACCGAAGAAGCAACCTATATTATATCGGGTGAGCTTACTGACGGTATGCTAATTGTAAATTCACCAGATACTGCAAAGCTACAGCTTGTTTTTAATGGCGTTAATATTACAAGCAAAACCTCATCGGCTTTATATATTCTTCAAGCAGACAAGGTGTTTTTAACTCTTGCTGAAAACACAACCAACACACTGGCAAATGGTGGTAGCTTTACTGCTATAGATGAAAATAACATTGATTCAGCTCTATTCTCAAAGCAAGATTTAACAATGAACGGAACAGGCTCGTTGTCTGTCACATCTCCTGCAGGACACGGCATTGTATGTAAGGATGATTTAGTAATAACAGGAGGTTCATATCAGGTAAATTCTGCCTCACATGGTTTTGATGTTAACGACAGTGTACGAGTAGCAAATGCAACAATAAACATAGATGCAGGTAAAGATTCTATTCACTGTGAAAATAACGATGATACTTCTAAAGGCTTTGTTTATATTTCAAGTGGAAATATTAAAGCAGAGGCAGAGGGTGACGGTATTTCTACAGGTGCTTATATGCAAATTGAGGATGGAACTATAGATTTACTTGTTGGTGGTGGAAGTGAAAACGGAACAAAAACACATTCGGATTTCTTTGGAGGCTTTATGGGTGGAGGCAGACCAGGAGGAATGCCACCAGAAGATATGCAAATAACCGAAACTGAAGAAGACAGCACCAGTATGAAGGGGTTAAAAGCTACAAGTAATCTGGTGATATCAGGTGGTAATATTACCGTTAATTCTGCTGATGACTCTATCCATTCTGATACCTCACTTACTATAAACGGTGCTACATTTAATATTGCGTCTGGTGATGATGCTATTCACGCAGAAGAAACCCTGACTATAACAGATGGTAAAATTGATATTTCAGAAAGCTATGAAGGGCTAGAAGCTCTGCATATAGACATACAGGGTGGAGATATAAAGCTTAAAGCCAGTGATGACGGACTTAATGCAGCAGGTGGTACAGACCAAAGTGGTACAACTGGTGGTCGTGACGGTATGTTCGGTGGTGAAAGACCACCAGAAATGGGAGGTCCGGCTGGTGGCCCTGCTGGCGGTGGTCCTGGAGGTGGAATGTCCACTAACTCTAACGGAAGTATTAAAATATCTGGTGGAACTCTTTATATAAATTCCTCAGGTGATGGTGTAGACGCAAATGGTACCTTGGAGATTTCAGGTGGACACACAACTGTAACAGGCCCAACGCAGGGCGATACAGCAACCCTTGACTATGATAAAACTGCTGTTATAACAGGTGGTACATTTATTGGTACAGGTTCTACTATGATGGCACAAAGTTTTAGTGATTCCGAGCAAGGTGTTATTGCAATAACTGTCGGAAATCAACTAGCAGAAACTCAAATTGAACTCAAGGATTCAATCGGTAATACCATTGTTTCTCACAAACCTGAGCTTGACTTCGCTGTGGTTATTATTTCAACTCCAGAGCTTGTAAAAGGAGAAAAGTATTCCATTACAGTAGGCTATGAAACAAGCGAATTTGAAGCAAGCTAAAAAACAATTCAAAGATAAATTGTTCAATTTCATTTTACAATTTACCAGTTTGCAAATTCGCAAAGAAAAAATAACTCATCGTAAAATCCAACTTATCTTGCTCAATATCATTTCTTTGGGATGTTACTTCTAAGTGACATCCCTTTTATTATAAGAAAAGACAGCAGGAAAGGCTCCTGCTGTCTTAAAACATAGTTATAATAGCTTAAAATTATTTTTCTCAAATTCAATTAAACCCTCGTCACGCATCTTGCACAGCTCGTTAGACATAGCACTACGATCAACTGATAAGAAGTCTGCAAGCTGTTGACGATTAAAAGGAATAGTGAATGTTGAACTGGTTTGCTTTTTCGCTTCCTCAGATAAATACGAAATTAACTTTTCTCGTGTAGAACGTTTAGACATATGACCAAGCTTTTGCACGAGTTTTCTGTTTTTCTCAGATATAGCAAAAAATAAATTCTGTACTACCATAGCGTGAAAACGACAGGCAGAAGAACAGGTTGTCAGAATACGCTTTACATCAAAGAAGATAACAGAGCTATCCTCAATGGCAACTACATCATTTAAGAGTGCTCCACTTTCAGGTGCAACGTAAGCCTCTCCAAACATATCACCAACAGCAATCTGCCCCAGTATGCTTCGGTTACCCCAATAATCATCATTTTTGATATGAAGATTGCCGACTACTAACACAACAATATCACTCAAATGCTCACCTTGTCGAAGTACATATTCTCCTTTTTTGAATGTTTCAAGCCTTGCACCAAGGCAAGAAAGCATAGCAGATATTTCTTCTTCAACCACACCAGCGAACAGCTGAGTTCTTTTTAGAATGGAAATATATTCTTTCATAAAACTCTCTTTTCTGTTGTAAATACAACCGATTAGTTTTAATTATTGTACTATAATAAGAGTGCAAAATCAAGATAGGAGAAACAATATGATTAGAAAAATTATTAAAATTGATATAGAAAAATGTAATGGTTGTGGGGCGTGTGTCAGTGCTTGTCACGAGGGTGCTATTGAAATGATCGACAACAAAGCAAAGCTTATTCGTGAGGACTACTGCGATGGTCTTGGAGATTGCTTGCCAGTGTGTCCTACAGGTGCCATTACCTTTGAAGAAAGAGAAGCTCCTGCTTATAATGAAGAGGCTGTTCTAGAAGCAAAGAAAAACAAAGCTACACTCCCTTGTGATTGTCCTGGCACACAGTCTAAATCCATTCACAGAGCAAGCTGTGAATGTAGTGATTTTTCTACACCAATAAACAGTCAGCTTTCACAGTGGCCAGTTCAGATAAAGCTTGTTCCTGTTAACGCACCTTATTTTGACGGTGCAAAACTTCTTGTTGCAGCAGATTGCACAGCTTTTGCCTATGGTAATTTTCATAATGAGTTTATTCGTAATCACATTACTTTAATAGGTTGCCCAAAGCTTGATAGTGTTGATTATACAGAAAAGCTAACAGCTATTATTGCAAATAACAATATTAAAAGTGTCACTGTTGTGCGTATGGAAGTGCCTTGTTGTGGAGGAATTGAAAATGCTGTGAAACAGGCTTTACAAACAAGTGGAAAATTTATTCCGTGGAGAGTAGTTACTATCTCAACAGATGGAAAAATATTAGATTAACGGAGGAAGAAAAATGGATAGAAAAATGTTTTGTTTTCAGTGTGAACAGACAGCAGACTGTACTGCTTGTGTAGGTAAAGCAGGGGTATGTGGTAAAAAAGCAGATACTGCTGAGATTCAGGATAAGCTAACTGGTGCACTTATAGGCCTTGCAAGAGCTACCGAAGGCAACGAAAACCTAGTTACAAAAATTACTGATAAATTAATATTGGAAGGTCTTTTTACCACTATTACTAATGTAAACTTCAACAACGAAACTATTAACTCACTGATAGCACGTGTGGAATCAGAAAAAGAACGCCTTGTAACAAATTGTTTCTGTTGTTCCTCTGTTTGTGGCAGAAACGAAAACTTCGATATGAATGACTTATGGAATGCTGACGAGGATATACGTTCACTTAAATCACTTATTCTGTTTGGTATTCGTGGTATGTCAGCCTATGCATATCACGCTGAAGTGCTTGGTTATCGTGATGATGACATTAACAAATTCTTTTATAAAGCACTGGTTGCTATTGGTATGAAGAATTGGGGTATGGAAGAGCTACTCCCAATAGTAATGGAGGTAGGGGAGGTTAATCTTAAATGTATGGCTTTGCTTGATAAAGCTAACACCGAAACCTATGGTAATCCTATACCAACCGAGGTTACTCTTACTGTTGAAAAAGGTCCTTACATTGTAATATCAGGGCATGATCTTTACGACTTAAAACAGCTTCTTGAACAAACTAAGGGTAAAGGTGTTAATATTTATACTCACGGAGAAATGTTGCCTGCACACGCTTATCCCGAGCTTAAAAGGTATACACATTTAAAAGGTAACTTTGGCACTGCTTGGCAAAATCAGCAAAAGGAATTTGCAGATATACCAGCTCCTGTTATCTTTACAACTAATTGTCTAATGCAACCTAAAGCAAGCTATGCTGATCGAGTTTTTACAACTGAGGTTGTATCTTATCCCGAGCTTGTACATATAGGTGAAGATAAAGACTTCACACCTGTCATTGAAAAGGCTATTGCACTTGGTGGGTATACCACAAATATGCATTTTACAGGTATCAACGGTGGTGAAAAGGTAATTACAGGCTTTGCTCATAATACTGTTTTGAGCATTGCAGATACAGTTATAGATGCAATAAAATCAGGTGCAATCAAGCACTTCTTTCTCGTAGGTGGCTGTGACGGTGCAAAAACTGGACGTAACTATTACACTGAATTTGTTAAGCATACACCTGATGACAGCATTATCCTTACACTTGCTTGTGGTAAATATCGTTTCAACGACCTTGACCTTGGCACGATTGGTGGACTTCCTCGTATTATGGATATGGGACAGTGTAATGACGCTTACAGTGCTATCAAGATTGCTATTGCTCTTTCACAAGCCTTTGAATGCGGTGTAAATGACTTACCTTTATCAATGGTGCTTTCCTGGTATGAGCAAAAGGCAGTATGTATATTGCTTACACTTTTGTATCTTGGTATCAAGAATATTCTGCTCGGACCTTCACTTCCTGCTTTTATTTCTCAAAATGTGCTTAATTACCTTGTAGAGAATTATAATATTGCTCCTATTAGTACACCAAAAAAAGATTTGAAAAAGCACAGACAGATTTAAGCTCAAAACAGAATAAACAGCATAATAAACATTTATCAATTAATAGTAATCACAAATGTATATAAGTAAATGGCTGATGTCGTCCGTAATGGATAACATCAGCCTTGAATTTATATCATTTGTTTTATGAATTCAGACAGCTTATTTCTTTTGCTACGGTTATGATTTACTACAAAAAGGAACATTGCAACCCTTACCTCTGATGATATGTCTGAATTAATGTACGAGAGTAAATCAAAGCTTCGTGAAGATTTTAAGAGCTTCCAGAATATGTTCCTGCTTAATAGAAGAAAAACCATGCTATTAAACGAGGCTATGAAAAGCTTAAAAACAGAAAAACTGGTTTATGAATTCTTCCATTATTTTGGTATGAACTGTTTTGCTCGCCATGGTAAGCTTTTCGAAAAGCACACTCATATTGAATATTTGCTCAAAGAAAATGGCTTTGAAATAGAGCACGAAAATGTGTATTATTCATCTGCTATCAAAGGTAATGAAAGCTCTGAGGTAGTAATTACAGCTAATAACCTAACAAAAGGCATCAGCAATATATAGAATTTAAAATTGATGACAATCATATTGGTGGTTGCTAGGTACATTATCTTGATGAAAGCACAGCATATCTACGCTGGATTTATGTAAATGTCGATATTACAGGCAAGGGTATCGGAACAAAATGCATAAATGCTTTAAAGCTTTTTCTTTATAAAAAGGGTATTAAACGCTTTGATATCGACACAGCTATCAATAATACTGTAGCTCAACACTACTACGAGAAAAATAATTTTATCTGTGAGGGTATTACAAGAAGTTATTATAAAAAGCAAGAAAAATAGCAAACAAAAAAGCTGAGAGATTTTACTTTATAAAAGAGCAAGGCAACAAACCTTTCTCTTTTTTGTTAGAGTTTATATACAAACTCTAAATCCTCTTTCCATTTAACTACAGCAAATTCATTAGAATCTTTTTTACCGTTAATTTGGATATTATGTTTTAAGTAAGAGATGACATATCCTTTTGAAACTTTACTAGACTCAATTAAAGCCTTCAACAATTCTTGTCGTTTTTTGGTTGATAAAGGACTATTCCAAGCAACAGAATATCCGTATTTTTTAAGCTTTGATTCCTGTGCTCTTTCAGGTGGTGTATAGGATATGGTATCAACATTAGATTTATCCTCAAACCCATCAGAGCCAAAGGCAAAAAAATCTTCTTTGGTTAATGTTCTTCTATGGATATTTAAAATTTTAATTTCAGAGTAAATTCTGTTAATCTCTTCTTCAATATTGAGTTTTGAAAATTGTGTTGTTTTTATGATATCTAATAATTTTGATATACTTAAAACAGCATCGCAAATTATTTTACATTGTTCAATAGTGATTATGGATTTGTTTCCATTTAATTTATCAGCAACTTTATTTGATATATAATTAATATCAAGTAGAGAAGAATTGAATAGGTTTTGATTGATTCTCTTTGTGGATTCTTCAATGTTCTTTTTATTGAATATGTTTAACATTGATAGTATCATGCTTCGTTGAAATTCTTCGGTCTTGGAATATTCATTAATATATTCTTTCATGGTTTCTTTAAAAATCTGGTTCAAGTTATCTCCTCCTTTAATACTATCATATCATAGGCTATTAACAATAACAAGAAAAATACAACAGCTTAATGGATAACTGCCTTACTTTTTCTCTGACACCATACTTTTCTCTTTGTTCAAGCCACTATGCCGTTGCCACTTTTGCCGTCCCTCAAGGGAAGTTCGTATTACTTGCTATCCTATCACTAATTTACTTAAATATATACAACACTTTTCAAATATGGTATAATAACAAAAAAGTGAGGATTAGCGATATGAGATGTAAAAACAGAAATTGCAACAGAGAAATAGGCGATTTTCCGTTCTGTCCATGGTGTGGCAAAGAGCAAAATAGCAGTAAGAAAGACGTTAAACGACCTAAAAGAGCAAACGGAACTGGAAGCGTGTATAAAAGAAAAGACAACAAATCTAATCCCTATGGAGCTATGAGTAGCTCAACGAGTGGGGAGAGGGTGTTTATTGGAAATTACCCTACTAAATATGACGCAATAAAAGCTCTGGAGCAATACGAAAGTAATTCTATTACTAATCCTAACGCTAATAGAAATGTTACTATAGAGTATATCTATTTAAATTATGTAGAGAAAAGCATTGAAACTCTTAGTGAGTCAGCTCAAAAATCTGCACGAATGGCGTGGACAAGATTACGCACCATTCACAAAGCAAAAATCAAAGATTTAAGAACAAATGAGTTGCAAAAAATAATAGATTTTTACGCTCACAAGCACCAAAAAACTGATAGCAGGGGAAACCTCTATTATATTGATAGCAAGGGCAAGGAAACCACTGAAAAAACGAATACACCTAAAATGCAAAAGCCTTTATCAAAAGGTACACTTGAGCAGATAAAAATACTTTTATCTAAAATTTATAAGGTTGCCGAGTCTAATGACTGGGTGGTTAAAAATTACTCTGCTTTTATAAACATAACTACTCCGACCGAGAAGAAAAACAATAAATCTCGCTTTACAGAAAAAGACTTAGCTAATTTCAAGGAACATCTTGAGGAATATGAGTATTTAGATTATGTATTATG
>JAXJUF010000055.1:0-3376 GCA_036309185.1 Acutalibacteraceae bacterium | reverse complement strand
TTGCTCATTTGTGGTACAATAGATATTGTTCATAGTGATTTTCCTCCTGTTAGGTTGCTGTGGTAACTTTATTCTAACATCGTGGTTCTTCACTGTGAACCTTTTTTATTTATCTGTTCAATTTCATTTTACAATTTACCATTATTTTATAATATTAACATTGATACAAAATAAAACAAAGTATATGCTTGGTTTTATTTTGCAAAGCTATCAATATATATTATATAAAAACTCATATACAGAGCTAAAAGCCCTACATATGAGTTTTCAGAATAGAACTAGTTTACTCTTCAAGAAGTGGTGCAAGGTATTTACCTGTGTAGCTGGCTGGATTTTTCGCAACCTGTTCTGGTGTACCCTTGGCTACTACTGTACCTCCTCTGTCACCACCCTCAGGACCGATATCAATAATATAGTCAGAGGTTTTTATAAGGTCGAGGTTATGCTCTATAACTATAACTGTATTGCCAGCATCTACAAGCTTTTGCAAAACCTGTACCAATTTATGAACATCTGCAATGTGCAAACCTGTAGTTGGTTCATCTAAAAAGTAAACTGTTTTTCCAGTAGAACGCTTAGAAAGCTCTGTAGCCAGCTTTACTCTTTGTGCTTCACCGCCTGAAAGAGTGGTTGCAGGCTGACCAAGCTTTACGTAGCCTAAACCAACATCAAGCAAGGTTTTTAGCTTACGGTGAATTTTTGGCATATTTGCAAAAAATTCAACAGCTTCTTCTACAGTCATTTCAAGCACATCATAAATAGATTTACCTTTATATTTAACCTGTAGGGTTTCTCTGTTGTAGCGTCTACCCTTACAAACCTCGCAAGGAACATAAATATCTGGCAAAAAGTGCATTTCTATCTTTATAATGCCGTCACCCTGACAAGCCTCACATCTTCCACCCTTTACATTAAATGAAAATCTACCTGTACTGTAGCCACGCATTTTTGCATCTTGAGTAGAGGCGAAAAGCTCACGGATATCAGTAAATACTCCTGTATAGGTAGCAGGATTTGAACGAGGTGTTCTGCCGATTGGTGACTGGTCTATATTGATTACCTTATCAAAATTTTCCATACCTGTAATTTCTTTGAATTTACCAGCCTGACATTTAGCACG
Organism: Acutalibacteraceae bacterium; assembly: GCA_036309185.1. GTDB lineage: Bacteria > Bacillota > Clostridia > Oscillospirales > Acutalibacteraceae > CAG-964. Next base: position 2,256 of record JAXJUF010000055.1, on the reverse strand, counting down.
GTTTAGATTTGACGCAAGGTGCTTATACAAAATCTCATTTACAAGTGAAGATTTACCTGAACCTGAAACACCTGTAACACAGATAAACTTACCCACCGGAAATTCAACTGTTATATTTTTAAGGTTATTCTGCTTTGCACCCTTTACAACTAATTTTTCGCCAGTACTTTTTCTGCGATGCTCAGGAACCTCGATTTTTCTTGCTCCACTTAGATATTGACCTGTTATAGACTCCTTACACGCAAGTATCTTGTTGATATCTCCACTACAAACTATATTACCACCATGTACGCCAGCACCAGGACCTACATCTATAATATGATCAGCTGCTTTCATTGTATCTTCATCGTGTTCTACTACAATAACTGTATTACCCAAATCTCTAAGCTTTTCAAGTGTACCAATAAGCTTGTCGTTATCTCTTTGGTGCAAGCCTATACTAGGCTCATCAAGAATATAGAGAACACCCATCAAAAATGAGCCTATTTGAGTAGCAAGACGAATACGCTGGCTCTCGCCACCACTTAATGTACCTGATGAACGTGAAAGAGTAAGGTAGTCAAGACCTACACTATTTAAAAAACCTAAACGGTTATTTATCTCTTTAATAATTGGTTCTGCTATTGCTCTATCTCTTTCTGATAGCTCAAGTGAATTTACAAAATCTATTATCTGAACAACAGATTTTTCACAAAGGTCAGAAATATTTATATCCCCTACTGTTACACCAAGGCTAACCTCTGAAAGTCTTTTACCTTTACAGTGCTTACAAGGAACCTCGCTCATATAATTCTGGATTTCTTCCTTTATCCATTTACTTTGAGTGTCTCTAAAGCGTCGTTCAAGGTTATTTATAATACCCTCAAAGTCAGTTTCATATACACCTCTACCATACTCCGACCTACGCATAACCTCAAATTTTTCTCCGTTTGTTCCATATAGGAGAATATCTATTATTTCCTTCGGTAAGTCTTTTAGTGGGGCATCTAAATCAAAGTTATAATGTGCTGAAAGACCTTCAAAATACATTGTTGCAATAGAACTACCTTCCATAGCCCAGCCACTACCCTTTATAGCACCCTGACGAATAGATTTATCCCAATCGGTTATAATCAAATCGGGGTCTACACGCATAAACACACCTAAACCTGTACAATGTGGACAGGCTCCCATAGGATTATTAAATGAAAACATTCTAGGAGAAAGCTCCTCTATACTTATACCATGTTCAGGGCAAGCATAATTTTGAGAGAAAAGCATATCTTCTCCATTTACAACACTGACAATTACAATTCCATTTGCCAACTTAGATGCAACCTCAAGCGAATCAGCTAATCTTGCACGAATAGTATCATTAATTACAAGTCTATCTACAATAATTTCTATTGTATGCTTTTTATTTTTCTCAAGCTTAATTTCTTCAGTAAGGTCATATATATTACCATCTACCCTTACTCTTGCGTAGCCACTTTTTCTAGCTTTATCAAATTCCTTAATATGCTCACCCTTTTTTTCTCTTATTACAGGTGCCATAATTTGAATTTTGGTTCTTTCTTCAAGGTTCATAACCTTATCTACAATTTGATCTATTGTCTGCTGTTTGATTTCTTTGCCACATACAGGACAATGTGGAACACCCACTCTGGCATACATAAGTCTTAGGTAATCATAAATTTCTGTTACTGTGCCAACAGTAGAGCGAGGGTTTTTAGAGGTTGTTTTTTGGTCAATAGAAATTGCTGGTGACAATCCCTCTATACTTTCTACATTCGGCTTTTCCATTTGTCCTAGAAACATTCTTGCATATGATGAAAGCGATTCTACATATCGCCTCTGTCCCTCTGCATAGATTGTATCAAACGCCAATGATGATTTACCTGAACCGGACAAACCTGTTATAACAACCAGCTTATCTCTTGGTATTTCTAAATTTACATTTTTAAGGTTATGCTCATTAGCTCCCTTAATTACAATTTTTTTCTCTTTCATTTTACACCTCTTAGTGAAAAATTTAATCAATGCTTTTACTGAGCAAAATGAGATTAATTCTTATTTTTGTTTATTATCTCACATATATTTATATTTTTCAACCTTTATTTTTAAATATTTTAAATATATGTATTAAATTAAAACTTAAATTGCAATAACAAATTGAACACTTTTTAGAATAAAGCCCGGCTTTTCTAAGCCGGCTTAATTTCCAACAAGCACGGACATCTAACGGTGTCAAGGTCGCCGTAAGGCGAGGCGTAGCCG
>JAXJUF010000054.1:0-25424 GCA_036309185.1 Acutalibacteraceae bacterium | reverse complement strand
TCCAACACTGTTAACGGAGCAACCTCATCAACAATTATATATAGTATTATTCAGACAGCTATAGCTCATGACCTGATACCAGAAAAATATCTGACATATGTATTTACACAAATACAGTACGGTAAGAATGTAAGCACCTATCTTCCTTGGTCAGAGCAGATGCCTGAATATTGTAAGTCGAAAAAGCCTCAGCAGAAGTAATGTGCTGAGGCTTTTATGCGTGCTTGAGTTGACGCTTACGCTTAAACACAAACTTAATATAGCTAAAAACACAGGCTGTCGAATTACATTTGTAAAACGACAACCTGTGTTTGTTTTTACGCTCTTTCACAAATAACAACATATCTGTCAAATCCACCATTACCGTCGGAAATACAGGTAATAAGTGTAAGTAGGTCTTTGCCCTCTTTTATATAAATATCGGCTGAATCATTTTCCTCTACAATCTTTGTTTCTGATACCTTATAATTCAATTTACCCCAATAATTTGTAAATTCTATGCTATCCCCTATTTGAAGATATCTAAGCTTATCAAAGTAAATTCTTCCTATATAGCCTGTGTGGCCAGCTATTACGGTATTAGTGCTTTCGCCACCAGTAGGAAGTGAAGTATAGCAGAGATGAGCTACACCATAGCTCATATTATAATCGCTTGCACCCAAATAAACAGGCAATTGCATATCTATAGTAGGTGCTGATACATAGCCGTATATATTTGTTATAACACCATAATCAAGTAAGTTTAAAACCTGCCTTGAGTATGATTCTGTAGTAAGCATTTGAGTCTGTGTAGATTTTAGCTCTTCGTTATAAGCCAAGCTATCTTCAAGTAATCTTCCTGACTCCACCTCAAAAATAATTTGAGTATCAGAGGTTCTGTTTCCTTTTTCATCTATCGGATAGCCCTTGCTGTCAATTTTGCCCTTTTCAAAAGCCTCTTCAAAGGAACCCTCTGCGATATTATTAATAATCTCGTCGAATTTTTCTATTTCATTTTTAGCTATTGCAGTACCTACACTATTAGAAATAGGAGGAAACAGCACTAAGCCTAATCCCGTCAAAAGCATTACAGAGGCAAGTATAAAAAGAATTTTTCTTTTCATCGCTTTACTTATTCCCCCTTGGCAACTGCTGTATTCTTTTTATTTTTCTTTTTTCGTGACTTTACAACAGCAATAACAACTATTATTATTACAAGTAAAGAAAATCCACCTACCACACAGGCACAAGCCCAATATGGTATCTTATAGCCAAGCAGATACATACAGGTTTTGTCCATACTTACAGGCTTATACTCTGTAGTTAAATCCTCTGGTATGTATTCTACTCTTGTACCTCTTACAAGAAGTCTGTGTGAATTAATACCATATGGTGTACAGGTCAACAATGTTACCCAGTCTTCACCTGTTTTTATTCTAAGATGCTCAGTTTCCTCTGGTAGAATTACAGTTATATTGTCAACCTCATACTTTAGTGTACGGTCAAGAACGTGAATATAAAATTCATCTCCACACTCTAATTCATCTATATAGTCAAAAAATGACTTTCCCGGATAACCTGTATGAGCTGAAATTATAGAATGTGTGCTTTCTCCTCCAACAGGAAACGACGTATTCTGCAAATGACCAGCTCCCTGCTGAAGCACTTCTTCGCTTGTACCGTGGCTTATAGGCAAATATACATTTATTTTAGGAATTTCCACATATCCAATAAGACCCTTATCGTCAACATCGAGTGTATTCTCATAGTCTGCACCAATCAGGTTGTAGGCTTCCTCGTCAAAAGGGTCGGTAAGTATTACATTACCTGTAAGACTCTTATTATAATCATCTGCGTCCTTAAAATGCTTTACTATACTTTCGTCTTGCATTTGCTCAACACCAGCTACATAGTCTGTCATTGAGTCTCTATAATCCATATTATTTACAAATGAGCTTATCATTGGGTATGACATTATTCCTACACCCGTTAAAAATATCAAAGCAACAAAAAAAATAGCAATTTTTCTTTTCATAAATAAATTTTCCTACTTTTAATTATTTTGTGATACACCTGTACACATTGTTATTATGTTTTTCTTTTTATACTAAACATAATAACAATATCCACAAGCCTTTATTTCAAAAGGGAATGCAGAAAACTGCATTCCCTTTTAATTTTAAAAATACATAATAAAGCCTAAGCTTTTATTAGTTTGCTGTATTCTTCTTTCTCATTAGAGCAAAGAATAGAACACCTGCAAGTGAAATTAGTACAGCACCAACAATTGTAAACATAATTGTACCTGCACCACCTGTTGCTGGTAGAACAATTGGTGTGTTACCGCACTCGTATGAGAAGAAGCCGTCTGCCTCTGTTGGGTTAATGCCTGTTGTAGTAAAGTCAGCAGCTACTGTTACAGGAATTTCTGCTGTATTTAGTGTGTAACCAGCTGGAGCCTTTGTCTCCTTAATTACATAGTTACCAGGCTTAACATTGTACTCGTTTGTTGTTGAGCCGATTGTGTAGAACTTATCAAGACCCTTTACTGTAGAAACAGCCTTTGCAACCTCTACTAGCTTACCGTCAGCAGCCTTAGCATATAGGCTAAACTCTGCACCTGCAAGCTTTGTCTTCTCCTGTGTTGCAGCGTCGTACTTTGTAATATCTACACCTAGTGTGTAAACCTTTGCAATCTTACCATCTACCTGTGTAAAGCTACCACCATTGTTCTGGTATAGTAGGAAGTCTTGGTTGTTCTCTGCTTTGATAACCTCAACGTTCTCGTTGATTACAGCGTCGTACTGAACTACTACTTCTGCATAATCATAGAATGACATATTGTTGTGAAGTGTAGCCTTATCAAATACTGTTGTAGCAAGCTCTACAGCAAATGTGTAGTTATAAGTACCGTTATAAGTAGGATTCATTTTTACTGTGTACTGAGAAGCTGATAGTGTATACTCAGTTGTGCCCTTTACAAGCTTAACTACAGGTGTCTGACCAGCTACATATGTAAGACCATCATCCATATTATCGCCGATAACATATGCTTTTAGTGGCTGGTCTTTTGAACCAACAACTGAAGCTGAAAGCTCAAACTTTACAGGAGTTGTTTCGTCTGTGATAGCTGACTTGTTGTCAGTTGATGTTGTATAGTCACTTGAAGGAACAATAGTCTTATCAACCTCTACCTCACCTGAAGAAACCTTACCACCTAGAGCAATAGTTACATCGTTGTTCCAAGTGTTTGAAGATGGATTGTACTCAGGTAGAACAAAGATAGAACCCTGATTCTTTGTTACGTTAGCAGGTGTATCACCAGCCAAAGCAGCAACATAGTAAATACCGTCAGCAATTGTTGTTAATGTAGATGTCTGATTCTCAGCTGTTACAGCAAACTGAGCTACCTCTGTACCAAGGATAGCCTTCTGAGCGTCCTTTGATAAGCCTGAAAGCTGTCCGTCTAGGTATGTAGCAATAGCCTTAGCCTTAGCGTCTGTTGCATCAACCTTTGACAATTCAGTCTTAACTACAGCCTCTTGTGTATCAGCAAGAGCTGTATTAACTTTAAACTCACCTGTTGTTGTGTTTAGATCAGCAAGCTTAAAGATTGAGAATGTAAAGCCTACTTTGTCAGAACTTAATGTTAGTTTGTTTTCATCTGCTGCACTTGCTGTAACTGCGAATGTCATACAAATCATCATTACAGCTAGAAGAGCAGAAAAAATTCTGATTGTCTTTTTCATAATTCTTCTCCTTTTAATAAATTTTTATTATTGCTTTATCGCAGAAATTATTTCACTTCACATTTTCTGCGTTTACGCCTATTAGTAACTATATATGTACCAGTCATAACAAAGCCTAATGCTATAAATGTAAGACCACCATATATATACTTAGCTGTACCACTACCACTTGTGCTTGGTACAGTTAATGGTGCATTTGTAACCTGATATTTAATGTTATAAATCTTTTCACCATTTTTAAGTACATAGCTGTACTTTTTACCGTTATCTTCAAAATCATACTTAGATGTTTCTGACACCTTAGCCTCTGGTATTACAAAGTAGTGCTGAGTTGCATTGATTGCATAGCCGTCCTTTTGCTTTGACTCTACTACACAATACCACTGCAATTTACTTGTATTGTTTGAAGATTGGAATTTATAAATATCAAGATTATCAAATACAGCCACACCATCTTTTACTTCCTGAGTTTTTATAGGTGTAAGCTTTGATATATCAGCTCCGTTCTTATCAACCTTATAAAGAGAGAACTGAACATTATCTTTAATAGGATTACCGTTATTATCTACCTTTGAGATTGTCATTTTACCCTTATGGTAGTTACGGAATACTACAGTATCTTCAGCAAACATTGAATTGCCTGCAACAGCACTTGCAAGTGAGCTATAATAAGTTACTTTTGCATCTATCTTGCTTGTAGACTGAGTTATTGTTATTGTAGCATAATGCTTTGTGTTGTCATAAACAAACGATACATCTTCACTTTCAGCGTCACAAGAACCATTTACCTCTGATATTTCAAAATATCTTTTGTAGGTATATGTACCAGTAGTATTTGTGTCAACCGGTGTAATATTAATTGAATCAAATTCAATAACATTTTTACCGTTTGTAGATGTCATATTTACATTTTGCTTTGTCTGTAGTTCACCGATTTTTTTACCTGATGAATCAACCTCTTGCAATGTAAAGCTGAACTTCTCTTTAAAGTTACTTTGTCCGTCAAGTAGCTTTTCAGCCTGTAGCTTTACAGATGTTGGATCAGCAGTAATCATTGTATTCTTAAATGTTATTCTGTTACTGCTTGCAATAGATGAAACTGTACCCTCAACAGTATTGTTAGTTTGATTAGACTTATAAATTTCATCATTTGCTGTTTCTACAATTTTATACTTTGCATTTACAGGAATACCTTTAAACATTATTGTTTTTCCTGCTTTAATAGAAAACTTACCGTTTCTATCTGTAGTATATGTTGAGGTATCTCCACTTACAGTGTACTCAAGTGGATATGGTGAGTAGCCATAATTTGCACCATTTCCATCAATATCTAAGAGAATTGTAAATGGAAAATCCATATCAGAGCTTATAACCTTACCACTAGAATTAACAGCTCTTTTCTCCAAAGAAATACTACTTATCGCTGGTGTATTATAGAAAGCAACATTAAAGTTGGTTAAATCATTAGGTGACTTTGTATTCTGGAATGTGAAGTCGCCTGTTGATGTTGAATAACCAGTTTTAACCGGCTCGTTGTTTTCAACATCAGTTACAGTATACTTTGTTGAATATTTATATATTGTATCTGTTGGCATACTCTCGGTTACATTCAGTGTACTACCTGTTTCAGCTATATTATTAAATGAAGCTTTCTGTCCATTTTTTATAGTATAGCTACCACTGTCATTTGTTTTCTTTTTCACACCATCAAGTGTGTATTCTTTTTGTGTAGCAGGTGAACCGTTAGCCTTATTAGTAATAGTAAAGTCATCTACCTCTGCAACTACTTGCTTAATACCACTATTTACATTAGCAGTTTCAACATATTTTTCTGTTATCAAAATATTATCAAGAGGATAGAATGAGAAATTCATCTGGAAGTTAGACTCAATCAAACCTCTTTCCATATAGAAAACAGTCATATGATATATTTTATTAGGGTTCAGCTTGTTGCCATTATTAAAGCTTATTGTCTGTGCACCCTTTGAGCGATTAGTTGAACGATCAAAAACTTTGTTAGCAGTAGCCTTCATAGTTTTAAAGTCAATCTTACCAGATGCCATTTTATGGTTACCACCAAGGTCAAGCACTAGGTCTGAGCCACCCTGATCATTACTAATGAAAACCCAAATATCATCATCACCTGAGAAGTTAAAGGTAATAGGTGTTCCATTTTGAGTTCCGTCTACAGTACCAGTACCGGTAACTCTAAAGTCAATATCAATACGAATACCATAACCATAGTCAAGGTTATCGTTACCATATCTGTTACCTTTATTATTGCCCGAAGCATTATTAAATGGGAATATACCATAGCCTGATGCTTCATCCTTCATAAAATGACTTAAACCATCTACCACACCATACTGTCTTCCTGAACCGTAGTTTGCAACAGTTGGTGTTTCGCCATTCCAAGTAAAGTATACGTTATCAGTAGCATTATATGAGTCAAAGCTATAAGTAGAATAACCATTAGAGGTACTTTCTCTAAATGGGAAATATGACTTAAACACCTTTGCAATTCTTCTACCATTTGAACTTTCATAACCGTTTTCAGCATATTTTTTTGTTAAAAACTCGGTATCAAAGTATGGTGATTTTAGTGTAGAGGTTGCCATAAGAGTCTTTCCACTATTTAAGCGATTGTATACCAAACCTTGAACAGCCTCGTCATATGAAGTAATACCAACATTTTTGTCATAGCCATATGCATTAACATTTTCTCTGTTAGAGTTATTAGCTGTATAGTCAAATCTTGTAACGTTATCTGAATTAGTAGCATTCAAAAAGTTACCACCATGAGCACTGGTATCATAGGCACCTGAAACGTTACAGAAGTTACCCAGATAAAGTGGATATTGCCAATTTGCATTTCTGTCAGCTGCTACCTTTATCGCTCTGTTAAAACGATAGAATGGATACCAGTTGTCTGCAGAGTAATTATGTCCTGTACCAGCCTTTATAGGGTCAAGATAGCTACCAGTAATTTCCTCATCTGACATATAGTCAAAATATGTAGCATTTGCTGCATAAATACCATTGCCAAAGCTATGTGTTGTAACTGCATCTGGTTCACCAACGGTAATTTCACCACCGCCGCCTCCACCACCAGAGTTTACATATGGTGTTTCATCAAAATTACTGCTCCACAAACTATTGCTATACAAAGGATTGTTATATGTAGGTATGTTAAGGTCACCTGTTTTATTACTGTCTGAACCACCATTAAATATGATCATATTAGCTGATGTATCAACAGAAATTCTGTAATAATTAGATGTGCCTAAACGCTCCATAGCTGTACCTGGCCAAGCACCTAACTTTTCAGCATTGTTGTTAGATTTGTCCCATGCATAAGCATATACTATGCCATAGTTGTTTGTGTTTTCATAATATATATATCTGTCTGCTGCCGAAGCTGTTATACTAAAAGCTGAAAAAACAGAAAGCAACATTAAAAGCACCAACAACGCAGATAATGTTTTTCGTGCAACAGTTAGCATTTTTCTTCTTGTGTGTGTCATTAAAAATCTCCTTTCATAATATTTTATTTTAAATATTTAACCACAAAATAGTTAAATATAAAATAACAAAGATAGGTTAAATTATACTATAAATTAACCCAAATTTAAATAGTAACATTGCACAAACTGACTTTTAATTTTTATCAATTACTATATTTTTTCTGTTAATTTCAAAAGCTTAACCCTCTGTAGCTTTTACTACAGAGGGTTACAAAAAAATTACTTCTTTTTCTTTTTAAATCTGCTGAAAAATCCACTCTTTTTCTCGGCTGACTCTTCTGTAGATTCTTCTGCTATGCTATCATTAATATCCTCAGATACTTCTGCTTCATTCTCAGGCTGTTCTGTAATTTCTTCTACCTCAGAATCGTTATTTTCAGTTACAACTTCTGTCTGCTGTTCTGTTTCTTCATCTTCCTTTTTAGTAGCTATTGTAGCCTGCTCTTTTTTCACAGCTTCGCTTTTATTAATCTGATTAGCTACCATATGTAGTATAGCCTCTGTAGATGGTTGCTGTGGTATTTCTGGCAATTCAACAGTTGTTGGCTTTTGCTCTGCTACCTCTTCCTTTGGCTTAAATATTGTAGGAGGCTTCTGACTAAATTCCTTCATCTGCTCCATAGCCTCTTTAGTAAATACAAAACCAAGTGTAGCAGGGTTAAATATTACAATGCTACATACATCGTTAAGCATCATAAATGCTTCGTCAAGTGTAACAGCTATAGGTACAACCTTGCCCTTGAATATAAGGTTAAATTCCTCTAAATCTGTAAACAAAGGTAATGCACGTGAATTATCATTCGAATTTAGCAGTGTTGCTGCTGAAAATTCGTTTTCTTCAAGTGGTACATAATTATATTCTTCAGAACCTAAGAAAGTAAATTTATTCTCATTATAAAGCTTTTCACCTGCTTTTGATAAAACAATTGTATTTGGCTTTTTCTCAGCAGGAATTGTAAGAGGAATTAAGAATGTGGTCTTAAAGATATGATGACTTAACTGACTTGTTAATGTCATCTGATTAGCTTTAACCTGTGGATTATCAATTCCTGCACATTCTATACATCTTATGAATGCGTTATATATAGGTGAATTATATATACTCCACTTATCCTCTGTAGGCTCGCCCAACAGCTCATCTCTGTCAAAGGCATACGCACTTCCGTTTTCTTTACAGTAAATTACTTTAAAAGCACCATATTTTTTACAGTTCTTTAAAATCTCTAGAGCTTGCTGTGAATCAACCTTGTAATACTTATTATCAAAAATCTTTGTAGCCTCTATAAGACCCTTTACATTGTCTTCTCCCTCTACAAAGAATATTTTTCCTTCAAAGTCGATTGCAGGGAAGATTTTATTTAAATGGCTTGAGTGAACAAAGTATATATCAAGGTCATTCTCTCCTGCTATAAACTGCTTAAACTCATCTATACTTGCCTTATTACCAGCACTTAACTCATCTTTCATCTGCTTTATAAGATTAGTTTCTGTTTCTGTGTTTTCTCCAAGCTTTGCCTTTAGTATAACAGGCTTTGACTCTGGTGTAGCCTGTGTGAACACCTTTAATGTTCTGTCGGCAGGTGCACCAATACAAAGTGTGCCTAATAAATCTCTAAAAGAATGTGTATCAGACTCATAAAGCTCAAACTCCTCTTTTGTAAGAAGATATTCAAACGCTGTACAGCTACCCTTTTTTATTTCTTCTGTATTTTCAATAGTTGCACCAAAACGCAACCCTCCGTCAAAATCTAATACCCTTAGAAGATAGTATTTCTCAGGTGCAGATTTAAAAAGCATAAATCTACCTTCTTCATCATAATGCACTTTTTCAAAATCTATTTTCATTTTTAGTTACCTCCTTAAAACACGTCACTTTCTTTATATTATAACAGCACACAATCCAAATAGCAAATATTTTTTAGTAAAAATGCTTATATATTGTTTTATTTATTTTTACAGCCATTTTTCTTGCCTGTTTTATAGCTTACAGCTATTGAAATCACCACTGCTACAGCGAATATTATGCCTGAAAAAAACAAATTCCTATCACTTGGTCTTGAAACACTTACTGTATTATTAACAGTAGTGGCTTTTTCTGTAGCTATTGTTTCTAAAGCCTCGATTTTTTCTGTAGGTATTTTCTTCTCTTTAACTGATGAAGAGCCTTTATCTGATAAGACAGAGCTGCTTTTAAGCTTTGTTCCGTTAGCAGGCTGTTTATTAACTACTTTTTCTACAATATCAATGCTATATTTCTCCCCATTATCGCTTACAAGAGCATTTTCATCAGCTGAAGCACCATAGCTTGTATAAATTTGAATATCTGTAGAAGTAACTGTCTCCTCAGCTTGAAAGGTTACTTCTATTAGTTCTGTTGTGTTTTTTGTCGAAATTCCTTTTGTGTTAATATAGATTACAGACAAAGTATTATCACTATATGTATTTTCTATATAACCACAGCTTCCATCGTTAACCCTACAGCTTTTATATTTAATTTCGCTACCATGCACAAGGGTAAACATTATTACACCGATATCACTATTACATTGAGCCTGTAAATTGACTATAAAGCTTTCACCAGTGGCCACCTGTGATGGTACTTTAGCCGAACCACATACAACATCATAGCATATACAGGTTATTACACTGCTAAGCAAAACTGCAATCACTGCAAGCCATACCGAAAAAATTCTTAAATATTTTATCATTTATCTATATTATATAATCTGCAAGCGTTCTCTGTTGTTATGTTAATTAGCTCTTCCATACTTATACCCTTAATTTCTGCAATTCTCATTGCTGTAAATTTAATCATTGAAGAATCACAGCGTTTGCCTCTGAATGGCACAGGTGTAAGATATGGAGCATCTGTTTCAAGCAACAATCTGTCTAACGGAATATACTCTGCAACCTCTACACTTTGTCTTGCGTTTTTAAAGGTTACTACACCACCCAAGCTTATAGACATACCTAATTTTACAATCTCCTTGCACATTTCTACACTACCTGAAAAGCAATGTAACAATCCATTAGGCTTATACTTTCTTAAAATATCCATTGTATCACCGTGAGCATCTCTGTCGTGGATTACCACTGGTAAGCTCATATCCTTTGCAAGATTAAGCTGTTCTATAAATACTCTCTTTTGTACATCTCTTGGTACATTATCCCAGTAATAGTCAAGACCAATTTCACCTATAGCCACAGCCTTATTATGCTTTGCAAGACTTTCAAGCTGACTGATATAATCCTGTGGTAAATTATCAGCTGACTCAGGATGAATACCCACAGCAGAGTAAATAAAATCATATTTCTCTGAATATTCCAATGCCCATTTTGAGGTTTCAATATCAACTCCTGCATTTACAATATACCCCACCCCTTTTTCAGGCATAGAGGCTAACAGCTCTTCCCTATCTTCATTAAATTTATCATCATCATAATGTGCGTGTGCATCAAAAATCAAAGCCATAAAAACCACCTTTTCAATATTAGGTTGTATCTAAACAACCTACTTATTTACAATATACGAAAATTATATCAAATAGAAACAATCGTGTAAAGCAATAAATCATTTAATTCCTAATAAGCAAGTGAATATTTCTTACATTGACTATATGTTACCAGCAGTGCTAAAATTATATAAAATATTCTAAAAAGGTTTTGAAAATATGTTTAAAATTACAAACAACACTAATCTACTACATACTTTCTTAAAGTTGATAGTAAGTCTTTATATTGTTGTTATTTCAGCTTTTTTCTTCTCTCTTTCGCCTAATGCAAATGCATATTACACCTGTAAAGTTAACGGAATAATGTCAAATTCAGCCTTACACTATGACAACAACGGTGTGTATATAACATCATTCAGTGGAAGCAACCTAGAGATAAATTATATTATCAACAACACTATAGATAAACGCACGCTAAAAATATCGGGTGAGATTAAAGGCACAGCAACAGACAATGGCATTATCTACTTTATATCATACAACAACAATACTGTATTTATTAACAAATATGATTACAATGCAGATACGCTTAATAGCTTCATTATAAAAGACTCAGAAATAAATTCAGCTTACAACTTTGCCGTATCGAACAACAGACTATACTTTACAACAAACAAAAACTGCAACACTATGACCTGTTATAGCATATATGGCGAAAAGCTGTATTCAATTTATCTCGACTCAATTATTGACTATTGTACAGGTAACGATAATAAGCTTTATATAGTTACACAAAATCAACTTTACTCTTTAGACACTACAGGTAATTACCAGCCTGTATGTATTCTTAACGGCATTGATATTAGGTCGAATATATTTTTCTGTGATAATACCTTCTTTGATTATGATGGACAGATTATAAATAGTGAAAACAATACCGTTATATCCACTAACATAGATTGCAAACAGCTTAACGGGGCTGTAGCAAGCGAATATTACTGCAAATATCATTCAAACAATATATACGGATATGACAACAGGAACATCGAATATATATTGTACAATATTAATGCAGGAGAAAATGCACAAATGTGTAGCTATCAGGGCAAAATTTACTTATTATCAGAAAATCGAGAACTGTTTATAATAGAACAAAGCGAATTACACTTTCCTGTAATTGAAGATAATAATAACACCCCCTCAAACAATCACACTCACAGCAATACCACCCCCACTACGCCAACTGCAAAGCCACAAATAAATAATAGCTCTTGCAACACCGACAAAAAAGAGTTTTCGATAAACAATTACTATATAGATACCGATAAAAATATAATTTGGGATATTCCTAGTGGAACAACTATAGCTGGATTAAAAAATAACCTTACCTATAACGGCTATGAACTTAATTTTTACAATAAAGATAATGTAAAAAAGACAGGTGGTAACATAGGCACAGGCTTTACAATGGTTGTTGAGAGCAATAACACAGAATTTTGCAGATACAGTATTTCGGTAAAGGGTGATTTATCAGGCGAAGGCAACATAAGCAAAGCCGATGTAAAAATTCTTAGCGAATATTTTATGAATGTTTCAACCCTTACCGATGAACAATACACAGCAAGCGATTGCAATGGTGATAACATAATAGATGGTGTAGATATATTAAAAATAGCAAGAAATAATCTGTAACCCTATTTTCAAAACTGCGTATTATGTATTAAAAGCTAAACGGTGGTGAGAAAATATGCGACGACAACAAAGAAACAATAAAGGCTGTAACGCTGGATTGATTTTTGGAATTGGATTACTTATCGGTACATTACTACCCTGTCAGGTTGTTGTTGTGATATCTGCTGTTGTAATATGTATACTTTCATTACTCGCTTTTTAATCAGTGTAGGAGGCTTCTATATGAAATTCGTAGTTATTGACAATCCAAAGGTATGGGGCTTTATATTAAGAAAAATTTACGGCATAAGAAAGATTGATTTTACACAAAACTAAAGAGCTACATAAAAAAACATCTACAGAAAATTTTCTGTAGATGTTTTTTGTTATTATGCAGTCTTTATTTTATCAATCTTTTTATGAGCGATACTGCCTTTCCATAGTCGGTGATAAAACAGCAGAAGCACAGGATAAAGCTCTAGTCTGCCTGCTATCATATCAAATATTAGAACAAGCTTTGAAAAATCAGAATAAAGTCCGAAGTTTTCTACAGGACCTACCTTTGATAAACCTGGTCCCATATTACATAAACAAGAAAGAACTGCTGTGAAATTCGTTTCAAAATCGTAATTATCAAATGAAATTAAAAATAGCGAGCTTGCAAAAACAACTGCATATGTCATAAAGAACACATTAACACTACGCATAACATCGTGGTCAACAATTTTGTTATCCATCTTAACCTTACGTATAGTACCAGGATGTATAAATAATAGCATTTGATTTTTAATTGATTTAAATAGAATTATAAATCTTGAAACCTTCATACCACCACCTGTACTACCTGCACAGGCACCAACAAACATCAATCCAATTAACACAGCCTTTGATGCTGACGGCCATAAATTGAAATTTGTTGTGGCAAAGCCTGTAGAAGTAGCAAGTGATGCCACCTGAAATGCTACAATTCGTAAATTATCAAAAAATGTAATGGTTTCATCATATGCATTAAGCATAATTATAGTAATTGCTACTGCTATAATGCTAAAATAACACCTTACCTCTGACATTTTAAAGAAGCTTTTGAATTTTTTGGTAAGTATAAAGAAAAACGCATTAAAGTTTATTCCAAATATAATCATAAAAATAGCTACTGTCCACTGTATAGCTGGAGAATAGCTTGCTATACTGTCGTTTTTAATACCAAAGCCACCTGTACCTGCTGTACCGAATGAGGTTAAAATAGCATCAAACACAGGCATTTTAAACAGCATTAAAATTATAAACTCTACTACAGTCAAAACAAAGTAGATAAGATATAAAATTAAAGCTGTATATTTCACTTTAGGAACCAGCTTACCTACACTAGGTCCGGGGCTTTCTGCTCTCATAAGGTGCATATGTCCACCATTGCTCTCTCCACGAGATACCATTGGAATAATTGCCAGCAAAAACACAAGCACGCCCATACCACCAAGCCAGTGAGTAAAGCTACGCCAGAACAAGCACCCGTAAGACATAGCCTCAACATTACTTAATATACTTGAGCCTGTAGTCGAAAAGCCCGATACCGTTTCAAAAAAGGCATCTATAAAGTGTGGAATCTCACCACTGAAAACAAATGGCAAACATCCGAATATACTCAATAAAATCCAGCCAAGCGAAACAGTTGCAAAGCCCTCTTTGGCGTTAAACACGAGCTTTTTAGGTCTTAAAAATATAAGTACTACTCCTATTGCAAGACATATAAGTATTGTTAAAATAAACGAATATACCTGATGCTCCTTGTAAATTATGGAAACAAGCATTGGTAGCGTTAAAAAAATGCCCTCCATCGTCAATATACAGCCTAAGATAAACGAAATACTTCTATAATTCATATTTGATACCTCTATTATCTTAAAATATCGTGTATATCTTTAAGGCCAGTATGTGTGGTAACAACAATTACCGTATCGCCCTGAAAAATATAGTCCTGACCTCTTGGAATTATCAGCTTACCATCACGTATAATACTTGCAATAAGCAAATCACTTTTCAAAGACATTTCACAAAGAGGAACCTCGGTAATTTCTGAGGATTTCTTTATTTTAAATTCTACAGCCTCTGCTCTATTGTCAAACCAATGGTACAGGCTCTCTACATTACCACTACCTATAGAATTTTTCTTACCTCTTACATATGCAATAATCTCCTCTGAAACAAGCAAACGTGGGTGAATAACACTACCTAGCTCAAGGCTCTGGATAACATTATTAAAATTAACTCTGTCAACCTTTGTTACAGCCTTAGCATCGGTTGTACGCTTTGCATATAGTGTAAGTAAAATATTTTCTTCATCTATACCAGTAAGAGGTATAAATGCATCTACACTTTCAATACCCTCTCTGATTAACAGCTCTTCGTCTGTACCGTCACCGTTTATTATCAATGCCTTTTCAAGAAGTCCGTCAAGCTCCTCACAGCGTTTTATATCACTTTCAATAAGCTTAACCTCTATACCCATCTCTGTAAGCTGTTTTGCCAGATAATAAGCTGTTCTACTACCACCTACTATAATAGTGCTGGCTACACGCTTTTTGATAAGCTCAATTTTCTTAAAGAAGACATATACATTTCTTGCTGAGGCAATAATTGTTATAATATCGCCACCCTGCAAGCGTTGGTCACCATTCGGTATAATTATTGAATCGCCACGCTCAATACCACAAATAAGAAATTTAAAATCAAATTCCCTTTGTAAGGAATATAGAGTTTTTCCGTCAAGATAGCTATCCTTTGGAAGTTGAAATCTTACAAGCTCAGCCTGTCCTTTAGAGAAGGAATTTGTGCTAAGAGCTGCTGGCAAACGTAAAATTCTGGAAATTTCTTTTGCTGTTTCAAGCTCTGGGTTAATAATCACAGAAAGACCCAGCTGTTCACGTAAATAAGACTGCTCTTCACTATATACAGGGTTTCTTACTCTTGCAATAGTTGAGCAATCGCCTCCCTTTTTTGCTATTGTACAGCATAGAAGATTAAGCTCATCTGATTCTGTAACAGCTATAAACAGGTCAGCAGTTTCTATACCTGCCTCCATCTGCACCTTACAGCTGGCACCATTTCCTGTTATACCCATAACGTCATATGAGTTTGAAAGATTTTCAACAAGTCTCTGATTAGTATCTATTAATGTTACATTATGACCTTCTTCTGAAAGTCTTTGCAGTAATGTGGTACCAACCTTACCACAGCCTACTATTATAATATTAAGCGTACTTTTTTCTTTTCGTATGAATTTGTCAAAAATAGACATAATATCCTCCTTTTTGTCAATATACAGATTGACAAGACAAGGTTATTATAACATATTGGTTGTAAATTACAATTATTTTTATAATTTTACTTTGATTTTACAAATCAATTTCATCAATATATGTTACATTTGTAATATAAAGTTTATTTATATATTATAAAGGTCTTGAATTATATATACATTAAGTTGTATAATTAGAATAATTGGGATTATTTACAGAAGGGATATCTTAGGATGATTTATAATAATATATTAGATGCAATGGGACACACACCAATAATTAGACTTAACAGAATGGTTGGAGAAAATGATGCACAGGTTCTTGTTAAGTTTGAGGGATTAAATGTAGGTGGTTCTATAAAAACCCGTACAGCCTATAATATGATATTACAGGGAGAAAAACAGGGTTTAATAAATAAAGATACAATAATAGTTGAGCCTACAAGTGGAAACCAAGGAATAGGGCTTGCTCTTATAGGTGCAGTAAGAGGATATAAAACAATAATTATTATGCCTGACTCGGTAAGTGTAGAACGCAGAAAATTAGTGGAGCATTATGGTGCTGAGGTTAAATTAGTACACGATGACGGAGATATAGGCAAATGTATTGAGGGGTGCTTGCAGGAGGCACTTAAAATGGCAGAGGAAAACCCTAATGTTTTTGTACCTCAACAATTTTCAAACCCTGCAAACCCTTTAGCACACAAGCACCATACAGCACTTGAAATAATGGAACAGGTGGCACAGCCAATTGATGGTTTCTGCTCTGGCATTGGCACAGGTGGTACAATATCAGGTATTGGTGAGGTTCTAAAAGCACAGTACCCTGACATAAAAATATGGGCAGTAGAACCTGAGAACGCTGCTATTCTTGCAGGTGGCACAATCGGTACTCATATACAAATGGGTATAGGTGACGGACTTATTCCTGATAACCTAAATTTAAAAATTTATGATGATATATATATAGTAACCGACGAAGAGGCTATACAAACAGCTAAAGATTTAGCAAGACTTGAGGGCTTGATGTGTGGCATAAGCTCTGGCACCAATGTAGCAGCTGCACTTAAAATGGCTAAACAGCTAGGTAAAGGTAAAACAGTAATCACCGTATTGCCAGATACAGCTGAAAGATATTTTAGCACTCCCCTATTTGAATAATAATATTAACAAACGGCTCAATGTAAATAGTTTTATAAAACCAACTATCTACATAAAGCCGTTTTTTTACAGTAACAAAATAATACTAATAACTATTTAAACGCTGAACATCTTATCGGTAGAATTTACTAAGCACTTCGTCCTTCTCCTTTACAAGCGTCAGTTTGCCTGCGTTGTCCTTGTTCTGAGTAAATTCTCCTAGAGAATCTATTCTGGTGTTCAAACAGATACAACCTGATATAAATCGTTTGTATTTTATTGAAAATATGTTATAATTAAATAAAATGGATAGTATTTTTATTTTCAGTTATTATGGGTATTTTATTTATATAGCCAATATTCAACTGATAAAGGTCTTGTGGATAAAGGTCTTGTGTAATAAAAGCTAATTTATTTGTAATAAATAAGGAGATGATATTTTGTTTTGGGATCCAACCTACATTTTAGTAATAATAGGAGCAGTTATTTGTGCAATAGCTTCGTTTAATGTAAAAAGCACATTTAATAAATTCAGTAAACACCAAAACTCAAGAGGTATAACTGCACAGGATGTTGCAGCTAATATTTTGCATAATGCAGGAATATATGATGTAAGAATAGAACGAATAGATGGAAATCTTACAGACCATTATTCCCCAAACGAAAAGGTTTTAAGATTGTCTGACAGCGTATATAATTCAACATCTATTGCTGCAATAGGTGTTGCAGCTCACGAATGTGGCCATGCTATTCAGCATCAGAACAGCTATTTCCCACTAAAGCTAAGAGCTTTTTCTGTTCCACTGGCAAATATAGGCTCTATTCTCTCTTGGCCATTAATAGTAATAGGCTTATTACTAGGCATTACAGGATTGGCACAGATAGGTGTAATATTATTTTCCTTTATTGTTGCATTTCAGCTTATAACCCTACCTGTAGAGTTTAACGCTTCTAAAAGAGCCCTTGCTATTTTAAGTGGATCAGGAATTTTAATGGGCGAAGAGCTTACAGGAGCTAAAAAGGTGTTAACTGCTGCTGCACTTACTTATGTTGCTGCACTTTTCTCTTCAATCCTACAGCTACTAAGATTACTAATATTGACACAAAGAAGAAACGATAGAGATTAATAGCATATATCCTGCTAAAAATATATAGATATAAAATGCTTATATAACGCCAAAATATAATAAAACAAAAACAGTATTATAACCGTAGCTAATCAATACTAAACCAAAAACGTATCAGCAAGCCTTTATAAGTGCTTGCTGATACGTTTTTTATTGTTAAAATTTTATAAATCTGATGTAATTTGCGTGTTAAAAGTTTCCCATTCTTCATAAAATATGTCTTATATGTATCAGCTTTTTTCATTATAATTTACAACCTCCTTCGCATATTACCAGATTCATATTTACATATGACAATATGTAGCATATATAAAATATAAATGTCAAATTACAATGACCCAAAACGCTCAATTAAATGTACAATTTTGAGCAAAAAATCAGTCGTTTAAATCATCAAAAATGTTTCTGCCTTTAATTTACAATTTCAGATTTAATCACTGCCAATACTCAGGTATTATCATTTATAAACAATAAAATCTTGCTGTTAATACTATATAAATTTATAGTGTTATTTTTTCACCAAAACCTTTGACAATCAACCATATATGCGTTATCATATTTGTTAGCGAATATAATAAAAATTTACTATTTTATGTTGTTTTTTTGTTATTGATGTAGCAGTGCAAAAAGAAAAGACCCGACTAATCGGGTCTTTGATTCACACACTGTGATAGCTGTTAAAAAACAGCGAGTTGAGTAAACTTTTATTTGAACTCATAGTGTAATCTCATAAGGTTTTGAGATATTTATACTATAATGCATTATTTATATTTTGTCAATAGAAAGGGTTGATTTTTTTGAATAATTATTATGTAGGCCTTGATATAGGCACTGACTCGATAGGCTGGGCAGTTACACACGAAAGCTATCAGCTTGTTAAATTTAAGGGTAACGCAATGTGGGGTGTGCGACTTTTTGATGAAAGCGAAACAGCACAGGAGCGTAGAGGCTACAGAGCTTCACGTAGAAGAACCTTTAGACGACACGAAAGAATAGAATGGTTGCAAATGCTTTTTAATGCTGAAATAGCTAAAAAGGATGTAGCCTTTTTTCAAAGATTAAAAGAAAGCAATTTGTATTTAGAGGATAAAAGTACAGCTGTACCATATGCTGTTTTTGCTGATGATGATTACACCGATGTGCAATTCCACAAGGATTACAAAACTATATTTCATCTCAGAAAGGAGCTTATCGAAAACAAGGCTCCACACGATGTAAGGCTTGTGTACCTTGCTTTGCACCATATTATACAAAACAGAGGTCATTTTTTATTCGACAATCTGGGTGATGATTTTAACTCTGTACAATCATTTGACAAGCTTTTATATGCTCTTACTGTGTTTTTAAGCGAGGAATATGAGCTTGAGCTGGAATGTACCGACGCTGAAAAGGCTGGTGATATTCTTAAAAACAAATCATTCAGCAAAACTGCTAAATCTTCACAGATAGCTGCACTATGTGGCATTACCCCAAAAAAGAATGTACAGCAAATGTCAATTATAAAGCTTATATGTGGTCAGAAGGTAAAGCTTTCTGATATTTATAACGACAAAGCTCTTGACGAGGACGAAAACTCCAAAATAGACTTCAGCAGTGGCTTTGACGATAACGAAGACGCATATCGTACCCTGCTGGTTGACAGGTACGAGCTTATCGAAAAGGCTAAAGCAATTTATGACTGGGCATTGCTTGCTGATATTCTTAAAAATGAACGCTATATTTCAGTAGCTAAAGTAAAATCATACGATGAGCATCAGAAAGACCTTAAAACCCTTAAATGCTATGTAAAAACACATTGCAAGGGTAAATATTCCAGAATTTTCAGAGAAAGCAAAAAGGGATTAAACAACTACACAGCATATAGTGGAAAATACAAAGAAAATGGTAAAAATGGTGTATTACAGCAAAGGGCTACACAGGAGGATTTTTGTAAATTCCTGAAAACCGAGTTAAAGCCTTATGTTACTGATAAACCTGAATACGCAGAAATGTTCTCAAAAATTGATAACGGAAACTTTATGCCAAAACAGATTATCAAGGACAATGGCGTAATACCAATGCAATTACATCGTGATGAGCTGAAGCAGATACTTAATAACGCCTGCGAATATCTTGAGTTTTTAAACGAAACCGATACAGACGGTATAAATGTTAAGGATAAGATAATAAAAATCTTTGAATACAGAATACCTTACTATGTAGGTCCACTTAATATTCACAGTGATAAGCACTGGCTTGTAAGAAGCAATGAAAAAATCTACCCTTGGAATTTCAGCAAGGTAGTAGATATTGAAAAATCAGCAGAGGCATTTATACAAAATCTCACAAGCAAATGTACCTATCTGCCAACCAAAGATGTAATACCTAAAAACTCCATACTATAC
Organism: Acutalibacteraceae bacterium; assembly: GCA_036309185.1. Taxonomy (GTDB): domain Bacteria; phylum Bacillota; class Clostridia; order Oscillospirales; family Acutalibacteraceae; genus CAG-964. The sequence goes on along the minus strand of JAXJUF010000054.1, from coordinate 5,103 downwards.
TCTCGCTTTACTGTACTTAACGAGCTTAACAACCTGTGTGTAAACGGTGAGAAAATTGATGTTGAATTAAAGCAAAGTATTTTCAATTCGCTGTTTCTGGTAAGAAAACGAGTTACTCAAAAGGCAGTAAAGGAGCATATAGCTTCACTCACAAACGAAAAGAATATTGAGCTGACTGGCATTGACGGAGATTTTAAAACTAATATGCGTTCATATATAGAGCTTAAGCCGTTTAATCTTACAGAAGAAGAAATGGAAGCTGTTATCTCTGCAATTACAATCTTCGGCGATGATAAAAAGCTATTACGCAAGCGTTTAAGAAATCAGCTGGCTAACCATATAGATGATGAGGCTATACGCAAAATAAGCCGATTGAAATACAGCGACTGGGGTTCGCTGTCAAGAGAATTATTAACAGAAATATATGATTTCTCTTCAGAAACAGGCGAAATAACTAACAACATAATAAACACACTCTGGAATACCAACGACAACCTTATGATTTTGCTTGGCTCAAAATATAATTTCGGAAAAGCTATCGAGCAGGCTGTGCTGGGCTGTAAAAAGAAGGGTACACTTAAAGAAATGGTAGAAGACCTGTATGTTTCTCCTAAGGTAAAACGCCCTATATATCAATCGCTGAAAATTGTTGAAGAAATAACTAAGATTATGGGTTATGCTCCTGCTAAAATCTTTGTTGAAATGACTCGCCGTGACGAGAAAAAGGGTGATGCTGGCAGAAAGGCTTCTCGTAAAACAAAGCTACTTGAGCTTTATAGCAAACGCAAAAAAGAGTGTGAAGAACTATACAAAGAGATTTATAATACTCCTGACGAAGAATTCAAGCGTGACAAGCTTTATCTTTACTACACACAGATGGGAAGATGTATGTACACAGGCGAGCCTATAAATCTGAGTGACCTGTTCAATAACAATCTTTACGACATCGACCATATTTTCCCACGCTCTAAGGTTAAGGATGACAGCTTTGACAACAGGGTGCTTGTTAAAAAGCAGGTTAATGCTTACAAGGATAACGATTACCCACTGAATGCTGAGCTTCGCTCTAAGATGAAGAGCCATTGGAAATTCTTAAAGGAAAAAGAGCTTATCAGCAAAAAGAAGTACGAGCGTCTTACTCGTATTACTCCACTTACTGACGATGAGCTTTCTGACTTTATTGCAAGACAGCTTGTTGAAACCGGTCAGTCAACAAAGGCAGTTGCAGAAATTCTGGGTGTGCTTTATCCAAGACCATGCACAGAAATTGTATATGTAAAGGCTTCGCTTGTGTCTGAATTCAGACATAGCTACGATTTACTGAAATGCCGAGAGGTAAACGACCTGCACCACGCTAAGGACGCATACCTGAATATTGTAGTGGGTAATGTTTATAATGAACGCTACACACATAACAAAAGCATATTTATAAAGGGATTACAAACAAAGAAATACAGCCTGAACAGAATGTTCACCTTTAACACTAAAAACGCATGGATAGCCGACAACGATACATCTATACGACTTGTCAAACGCACTATGAGCAAAAACAATATTTTATTTACAAGGCACTCCTACATTAAGCACGGTGCTTTGTTTAAAATAAATCCTCTGAAAAAAGGCAGTGGTCAGGCACCATTAAAGCACAATTCACCACTTAGCGATATTTCTAAATACGGTGGCTACGACAAGCCTACAGCTGCTTACTTTGCCTTTGTAGAGCATACAAACCAAAAGGGTAAAAAGGTAAGACAGATGGTTGCTATCGACAACTATATGTTAAGTACATACGAAGCCAACCCAGAAGAATATCTTACAGCTACTTTAGGGCTTAACGAGGCTAGAGTTTTAATCAGGTGTGTAAAAATCAACACTTGTGTTGAAATTGATGGTTTTAGAACTCATATAAGTGGAAAAGCAAGTGGAGGCAAAGCTATAATACATAAGCCAGCAGTACAGCTTGTTCTTGGCTACAAGCAAGAGGTGTACATTAAAAAGCTGTTAAAGCTTCTTACAAAGCCTGACGATTACGAAATAACAAGCTTTGACGAGGTTTCGGCAGAAGAAAATCTTGGCATATATGACCTGATTACCTATAAATTAACTGAAACTATATTCAAGGTAAAATATTCCAAACTATTAGGTCAAAAGCTAGCTGAACACCGAAATGTATTTATTGGTCTTAGCATAAAAGAACAATGCTATATAATAGCCGAGTTGCTTAAGCTTCTTCACGCTAACGCTGTTGTAGGAGATTTAAGATTAATAGGTGAATCACAAAATTGTGGCAAATTAACAACCACTTCGACATTATCTGAAATAAGCAATGTAAAATCAATAAAAATGATAAATCAATCAATAACCGGATTATACGAAAATAAAATTGATTTACTGAATATGTAAAAATTTAAAGGAGGCAGTAACAATGAGCTGGCGTACTGTAGTAATCACAAAAACCTCTAAGCTTGATTACAGCTTAGGACATTTAGTTGTAAGAGATGTTGAAAATACAACAAAAATACATATCAGCGAGATTTCTGTGCTTGTAATTGAAAGTACATCAGTTTCTGTTACTGCTGCACTGCTTAACGAGCTTGTAAAAAAGAAGGTAACTGTTATTTTCTGCGATGAAAAGCACAACCCTTCATTCGAGCTTACTGCTTACTATGGTAGCCATGATTGTAGCCTTAAACTAAAAAGGCAGATAGAGTGGGACAGCTTTACAAAGCAATGTGTGTGGACAAGTATAGTTGCTGAAAAAATCAGAAATCAGGCATTTGTGCTTGAGCATTATGGTATTGAGCAATATAAAAAGCTTCTTGAGTATATTGAGGAAATCGAAATAAACGATGAGTCTAACCGAGAAGGTCACGCTGCAAAGGTGTATTTTAATGCACTTTTTGGCAAAAGCTTCTCCCGAAGTAACAACTGCCCTATTAATTCAGCATTAAATTATGGCTACAGCCTTATATTGTCTGTATTTAACCGAGAGGTAATATCCAGTGGATATCTAACACAGCTGGGGTTATTCCACGATAATATGTTTAATCAATATAATCTCAGCTGTGACCTTATGGAGCCATTCAGACCCTTTGTTGATTTGCTTGTAAAAGAAATGAATCCACAAAAATTTGAAAAGGAAGAAAAAATAAAAATATTAAATCTATTGAACGATGCGCTGATTATAGATGAGAGAAAGCAGACCATGCTGAATTCTATTAAAATTTATTGCAAGAGTGTTTTTTCAGCTATAGAAGCAAACGATACTGCACTTATAAGGTTTGTGAAGAAATGAGCTATAGATTTATGAGAATACTTGTTATGTTCGATTTGCCTGTTGACACAGCAGTTAACAGACGAAATTATTCAAAATTCAGACGATACCTGATAAAAAACGGATTTATGATGTTGCAGGAATCTATATACGTAAAGCTTGCATTAAACCAGAATAATGCCACAAGCATAACAGACGGTGTAAAAAAGAATAAGCCTGACGAGGGATTAGTGCAAATACTTACTATAACCGAAAAGCAATTTTCAAAAATGGAGATTGTAACTGGTGAATATTCCTGCGACACCGTAGACACAGACGAAAGACTGTTGATATTATGAAAATGATGTATAAATACTTTAAATCTCCTGTAGATTTTGAAAATAAAAGAATAAAGCTGTTGATAATAGAAAATCGCCATTTATACAGAGCTACTGTTCTGGATTTAGCCGAAGAAAATGGTTCTGAGCTATTTGTTTTTTCAGAAAATTCTACACCCGTTGATTTTGGCAAAAAAATAAAATTTATAAACGATGTACTGACATTTCCTTTTGCTGACAAAAAGCTTATGACAAAAATCAACAGCGATTTAGAAAAGTCCACCAACACAACCTATTATTCAGAGCTTTGTGACATCAGACAAGCCTGCTTACTTTTGTGCAACCACCTTGCACAGGACCATGACTTTGATTTTCAGTTTTGTGACAACATAGAAACTATGTCGCTGATAAAGCTCTTTTCGTTTTCTCCCAAAGATGACTCCTCTGACAGCATTGAGCGACTCTTACGATTTATTAAATTATTAAATATGTATATGGGTATAAAATGCTATGTTGTGAAAAATCTCTATTCTTATTTTTCTGAAGAAGAGCTTGAAGAATTTTACAGCAACATTGAAGCACTGGATGTAAATCTAGTTATCTTAGAAAATATCGCACCTGAAAATATATCCAGCAAAGTACAGCCTATTATTGTAGACAACGATTTATGCGTAATGGTTGACAATTCTATAATTTAGTAATATTATAAAATTACCTTATGAATTACCATGTGCAGTATAGTGGGCACATTTTATTCTTTATTTGAGGTTTGAGAATAGTGTAAATTCATAAGGTAATAAAACTCTTAGCATGAAAGCAAAGCTAAGAGGTCTGTTTGAGAATAGTGTAAATTCATAAGGTAATAAAACCGCCTTAAATGTCTGTATAAAGAGCTACCCGGTTGAGAATAGTGTAAATTCATAAGGTAATAAAACTGGTCTTACTCTCTGTGACAGTCATTCGCTGTTTGAGAATAGTGTAAATTCATAAGGTAATAAAACAAGCAATAATAGAAATCATCATAGAAGCTAGTTTGAGAATAGTGTAAATTCATAAGGTAATAAAACACACTACAAACTATCTGAAACCACAGCAGGTTTGAGAATAGTGTAAATTCATAAGGTAATAAAACTAGGGTTAGGCTTTGCCCTCTTTGCTCTTGGTTTGAGAATAGTGTAAATTCATAAGGTAATAAAACAAAATGTTCATGCTGAACTGTCTGCATGAGGTTTGAGAATAGTGTAAATTCATAAGGTAATAAAACAGCTATCCTTAGCGGTACAGGCTCAGCAGAGTTTGAGAATAGTGTAAATTCATAAGGTAATAAAACAGCAAGCACAAGCCACAAGAAAAGCCACACGTTTGAGAATAGTGTAAATTCATAAGGTAATAAAACAATCAATTAAAGATTGAAAGGGATTTTTGCGTTTGAGAATAGTGTAAATTCATAAGGTAATAAAACTTGATGATTGGGATTTAACTGTTGAAACGGGTTTGAGAATAGTGTAAATT
>JAXJUF010000053.1:0-4462 GCA_036309185.1 Acutalibacteraceae bacterium | reverse complement strand
TACTGCACTCAAGTTATTGAACCGCCGTGTACGGAACCGTACGCACGGTGGTGTGAGAGGTCGGCTACTCAACTAATGGGTAGCCTCCTACTCGATTTAATTGGATTGTATATGAGAGTTATAAATTTCTTCCATTTTATCTATGTCGTTTGATATAAATAGTCTGATGTAAATTCCGTCCTTAACTACCTCGCAATTACTAATCATTTCGTATTCATCAGGCAGATATTCTTTGCTTTCTTCAAGTAAGTTTTCATGATGTGTTGTTAATCTGTCACGGATAGTATTTGCTTCACTTTCTGTAAATGCTTCAATTAATATTATTTCATCTTTAGTCATTGAGTCAGCAGATACAAAGGCAGAGAAGTTTGCAACATCTGTTTTTTCTATTCCGTAGAACTGTGCAAGCTGATGCTCAGAAACCTCTGTCATTTCTGGTAGCTCACATTCCTTTTGAATTTCTGCTACAATCTCTTCAACAAGTGATAGCTGTTCCTGTTGGGATAATGATATATTACAGGAACAAAATAGAAATGGTATAATTAGGCTTAATATTAAGGCTGATAATTTTAAAGTCTTTCTCATTTTTTGTTACTCCTTTATTTATGTGTTTTTTAATGTTTTACAGCCTTATTTTATTAAATATATGTCGGTATGTCAATGAACGTAAAAGGATTGTAGCACTGTTACAATTTGATTAATGCTTACATACAAAATGATTACATCAAAAATATTTTAAGATGAATTTTCTTTAACCGTTTTATTATTAATTATTTCAAAATTGTATTTATTGTAAAATTCCTTTGTTTCGTTTACTCTGTAAACAGTGCTTTGGTGCTTTGAAAGTAGCTTTGTAATAGCATATAAATCTATCCATATTTCGTTTGTACTTTCTTTCTGGCTTTCATCAAAAACCAACTCTATACCTAAATGCAGATGACTTGTATCTATATTATTAGTGTTTTCGGTAGTGCTGTAGCCTGTTCTGCCTACATAGCCTATAACCTCACCTGCGTTTACAATCTTACCCTCAGATATATCAGGGTGAAATGGTCGGTTTTGTCTTAAATGTGCATAGTAATAATATCTTTTTTTATCAAGGCTCCTTATGCCAATACGCCAACCACCATATTGATTCCATCCCATAATTTCAACTGTGCCTGTTTCTATTGCAATTACAGGTGTACCAGTTGCAGCCATAAGGTCGTGTCCTAGGTGCTGGCGTTTATATCCGTAGCTTCTGCTTGCACCAAAGTCATCGTAATGTGAATAAGGAAAGGTTTTGGCTATAGGGGAGAATACACATAATCCATAATCCTTTACCTTGCGTATGTTTCCCGTATCGTCCTCAAGCTCGGTTGTATACCAGCCTGTAAAGCCTCCTAATACGGCGTTGTAAACCTCGTAATAATAGCTGTAATATTTCATATCTTTTGTTATTTCAGACATTCTTTCTCCGTTTCTAATTTTCTCAACGAGGTTTGTCATATCACTTTCTTTATAGCTCTTAAAATTCCCACCATATTTTGCACCCAAATAAGCTAATATTTCAATCCAATTAATTTTTATTTTATCGTTAGCTTTGTGAGAATTTATATCATATTCCAGTGCTTTTTCAAGTGCATTGTAGCACACATTGAACTCAGCATATTTTATAAAATTTTCAGAACTGCTTTTTGTTGCTCCTGTTAAAGATAAAAATATGGCAAGCATAAAAGAAATTATAATTATAATACTGATAATCTTTTTTATTGTTATCACCTGCTTAATACTTTTATTTACATATAAATATATGTTGTGTTAATAAATTTAATGCTGAGATAAAGATATAATAAATGTCAAATTTTAACGAATACATTGACTTTTGTTAGGTTGTAATTATAATATAAGTTGTATAAATTTGAAATTTAAAACAATAAATTGAAGCTTATGTTTTAAATTAGCGATTAGAATATAATTACATTATTGACTATTTATATAACTAAGAGGTGAAAAATGAAGAAGGAAAGGACAATATATTTTGATTTATTAAGAATAATAGCAACAGTTTTTGTTATTGGGATTCACGTAAATTCAAAAGGCTGGTACTATAGTGATGTAGCGACTATTGATTGGAATATTTATAATGTTTTTGCCAGTATACCAAGATGTGCAGTAGCTATATTTTGTATGATAAGTGGTGCTTTGTTTTTAGATCTGGATAAAAAGATAGAGATTAAGAGTCTTTATAGAAAAAATATTCTACGTGTTTGTACAGCGTTCTTGTTTTGGTCATCTGTATATGCTGTGCTAACGGCTTTTACTGAGAGTAATTGGAACATAGGTGATATAATAAATAATATTATAAATGGACATTACCATATGTGGTTTTTATTTATGATAGTGGGTTTTTATATTATGGTTCCTATTATAAGAAAAATTGTTGAAGATAGAAATGTCGCAAAATATTTTATAATTTTATCAGTTATTATTACATTTGTTATTTTACCGTTTTTCTCGTTTTTTGGTTTTTCAAAAGGAACAAAAATATTAGATAATTTTTATTTTGATATGCTCTTAGGATATACCCCATATTTCATTATAGGCTATTATTTGCATAAATATGATGTGAGTAAATTTATGCAAAGGGTTATATATGTATTGGGTGGCTTGGCTTTTGTTTTTACAACCATTGCAACAGCTGTTTTATCCAATATAAAAGGTGAGCCGAATACAGTTTTGTATGAGCTTTTAACTTTAAATATATTGTTTGAAAGTTTGGCTTTATTTTTAATGGGTAAGTATATATTTTCAAAAATCAAATTCACACCTAAGTCAATTAAATTTATCAATATATTATCTAGAGATACATTTGGAATATATCTTTCTCATGTGCTAGTTATAGAAATTTTATATAAGCTAGGTTTAAGAACAGACATAATTACTCCATTGTTATCGGTGCCATTAATAACTGTTTTAGCGCTTGTAATTTCAGGTGTTTTTTCACATTTGTTAAATAGTATTCCGGTAATAAAGAAATACATAGTATAAAACAAAAGATAACTGCTGGTATTGTACTGCCCCAAATTGTACGGACAGCACAAAAAAGACCCTCTAGGTAGAAAATATTAAAAATTAATCAACATACTGACATCGCTTTTCGAGTGGTGTCAGTATGGTTTTTAGTTGAACTCTATGGTTGTTGTAAAAGTAGATGTATTCATCTATGAGGAGGCGAGCCTCCTCATAGGTTTTGAGTTTAGTTCTGTAAATACATTCAGTTTTGAGAATTGAAAAGAAATTTTCAGCTAAAGCATTGTCATACGGATTACCACGCCTTGACATTGAAGGCGTAATGCCGTATGATTGAGTTAGGTTAAAATACTGGTTCGAAGTGTATTGAAACCCTTGGTCACTGTGGAGTTGCACCTCTGCGGTGACCTTTTCCTTTTTCTTAGCATCTTTGATTGTATTTAGAACAGGGTGAATATTTTGCGTAATACTAGTTTTATGAGCAACAATACTGTTGTCATATAAATCTCTTATAACTGAAAGATACAGTACACCTTGCTGAGTGTGTATGTAGGATATATCTGTAACCCACTTTTGATTAGGTCTGTCGGCATTGAATTCCCTGTTTAGTAAATTCGGATAGCGATGAATGTAGTTACCATAATTACGATATTTCTTTCGCTTTACCACTGATAACAGATTGTATTTGTTCATTACTCTGAGAACCGTCTTAGGATTATGGTAAATTCCCTTCCTTTCAAGCCATATATGAACTCTACGATATCCGTAGGTTTTCCCACAATTTTTCTGACATTCTTCGATTTTCTCTGCCAAAGGTAAATCTCTGTCTGGTATATCCATTCTTGCAACAAAATCGTAGTAACCACTTCGACTTACATTAAAGAATCGACACATATCGCTGATTGAATATTTATCTCGGTGTCTGTATATTACTCTAAACTTTACACTTGTTCTCACTTCCTTTCTGTGAGCGAGAGAAAATCCCTCATTAATTCATTTTCCATTTCTAATCGTTTTATATATCTATCTTTACTTGCATTCTCATACTGCAACTGAGAGAGTTTGCTTAATTGCTGTACAGATGGTGGCAGTGTTATTCCGTCTTTTCGTGGTCTGCCTTTGGGTTTGATTGTTATACCTTCATTAAGCTTCTTTTGAGTGTTTCGATAGCGTTCAAAGAATCTCTTAACTTGTACTTTTGTAAATCCTAATTGTTCTCCTATTTCTCTATGTGTTAAACCTTTTTCTTTCAGTTTTAGTATTTCATTCTTATATTGCTGGATATGTCTATATTCTTTTGGCATAAAAAATCCTCCTATGGTAGTTTTTCTTAATTCTACCATAGGAGGTCTATTTTTTCTATTGTACGTTTTTTACGGACCTGTGCAGTATTATATCAGTGGTTATGTAAGCGTCAACTCAAGCACGCCTACCCATCCTCCTTTTAATG
>JAXJUF010000052.1:0-10002 GCA_036309185.1 Acutalibacteraceae bacterium | reverse complement strand
TTGTGATACCACGCTCTCTCTCCTCTGGAGCCTTATCGATGTTAGCGTAAGCAACGAAATCTGCAGCACCACCTAGGTTTAGAACCTTTGTGATAGCAGCTGTTAGTGTTGTTTTACCGTGGTCAACGTGACCGATTGTACCAATGTTAACATGTGGTTTATTTCTTTCAAATTTTTCCTTTGCCATTGGAATTGCCTCCCTTAAATAAAAATTTTAGGTTATATTAGGTTATATATTATATTCCCTTAACCCCTATTTTACCAACATTATTGGTAAAATGCAAGGGGTTAAGTAAATTTATAATTGATTTTTTAAGAATTTTTTGTTAATTTTCATTAAATTTTATTAAAGAAAATTAGCCTTCCTTCTTATTACGCTTAGCCATAATGTCTTCTGAAACTGACTTTGGAACCTCTGCATAGTGGCTTGGCTCCATTACATACTGACCACGGCCCTGTGTGTTTGAACGCATATCTGTTGCGTAACCAAACATCTCTGATAGAGGTACATTAGAGTTAATTCTCTGAGCACCGTTCTCAGCTTCCATACCCTGAATCATACCACGACGAGAGTTAAGGTCGCCGATAACATCACCCATGTATTCCTCTGGAACGATAACTGTAACCTTCATGATAGGCTCCATCAATACTGGATCAGCCTTCTTCATAGCCTCTTTGAATGCCATAGAACCAGCAATCTTAAACGCCATTTCAGATGAGTCAACCTCATGGTAAGAACCATCATATAGTGTAACCTTACAGTCAACTACGTTGTAGCCTGCAAGTACACCGCTTAGCATTGCACCCTGGATACCAGCATCAACAGCTGGGATATATTCCTTAGGAATAGCACCACCAACGATGTTGTTGATGAACTCGTATCCCTTGCCTGGGTTTGGCTCAACCTTAATCTTAACATGACCATACTGACCCTTACCACCTGACTGTCTAGCGTACTTCTGGTCAACATTAGCCTCAGCACGGATAGTCTCTTTGTAAGCAACCTGAGGAGCACCGATGTTAGCCTCTACCTTGAATTCTCTTAGTAGACGGTCAACGATGATCTCTAGGTGAAGCTCACCCATACCAGCGATAATTGTCTGGCCTGTTTCTTCATCTGTATAAGCCTTGAATGTTGGGTCTTCTTCTGCAAGCTTTGCAAGAGCAATACCCATTTTCTCCTGACCAGCCTTAGTCTTTGGCTCGATAGCAACATGGATAACTGGCTCTGGGAATTCCATAGACTCTAGAATTACAGGGTTCTTCTCGTCACATAGAGTATCACCTGTAGTTGTATACTTTAGACCAACAGCAGCAGCGATATCACCTGAATAACAAGTGTCGATATCCTTTCTGTCGTTAGCGTGCATCTGTAGAATTCTACCGATACGCTCACTCTTATCCTTTGTAGCATTATAAACATTTGTACCTGCGTTTACGCTACCAGAGTAAACTCTGAAGAAGCATAGCTTACCAACAAATGGGTCTGTTGCAATTTTAAATGCAAGAGCAGAGAATGGCTCGCTGTCTGATGCAATTCTGCAAGTTTCCTCTTCTGTATCTGGGTTAACACCCTTGATAGCAGGAATATCTGTTGGAGCTGGCATATAGTCAACAACAGCATCAAGAAGTAGCTGTACACCCTTGTTACGGTATGATGTACCACAAGTTACAGGAACCATCTCGTTGTCTATTGTAGATTTACGAATCTGAGCTCTGATTTCATCTATTGTTAGCTCTTCGCCACCAAAGTATTTCTCCATTAGCTCATCGTTGCACTCAGCAACACACTCGATTAGCTCATCGTGGTACTTCTGTGCAAGCTCTTTCATATCCTCTGGGATTTCTTCCTCACGGATGTCTTTACCTAGGTCATCATAATAAACCTGAGCCTTCATCTCTACAAGGTCGATAATACCCTTAAATTCGTCTTCAGCACCGATTGGAAGCTGAATTGGAACGGCATTACACTTTAGTCTGTCCTTCATCATCTGAACAACTCTGTAGAAATCAGCACCCATAATGTCCATCTTATTAACATAAACCATTCTAGGTACTTTGTAGTTGTCAGCCTGTCTCCAAACTGTTTCAGACTGAGGCTCTACACCACCCTTAGCACATAGAACTGTTACAGAACCGTCAAGAACTCTTAGAGAACGCTCAACCTCTACTGTAAAGTCAACGTGACCAGGTGTATCAATGATGTTAATTCTAACATCTTTCTTATCTCTGTCTTTCCAGAAGCATGTAGTAGCAGCAGATGTAATTGTAATACCTCTTTCTTGCTCCTGTACCATCCAGTCCATAGTAGCGCCACCCTCGTGAGTTTCGCCTAGCTTGTGGTTGACACCTGTGTAGAACAAGATACGCTCTGTTGTAGTAGTTTTACCGGCATCAATATGAGCCATGATACCGATGTTTCTTGTTTGTTCAAGAGATACCTGTCTAGCCATAATAGCCTCCTTAAATTATTACCATCTGTAATGAGCGAAAGCCTTGTTTGCTTCAGCCATTCTGTGTGTTTCGTCACGCTTCTTAGCTGCACCACCAACACCGTTGATAGCGTCTAGAATCTCACCAGCAAGTCTTTCCTTCATTGTTCTCTCTGAACGAAGTCTTGCATAGTTTGATAACCAACGAAGACCTAGTGTCTGTCTTCTCTCAGGACGAACCTCCATAGGTACCTGATAAGTAGCACCACCTACACGGCGAGCCTTTACCTCTAGTACAGGCATAATGTTCTCCATAGCCTGCTCAAATGTCTCGATAGGATCGTTACCTGTTTTTTCCTTAATGATGTCGAATGCACCGTAAACAATTTTCTGTGCTACACCCTTCTTACCATCATACATTACGTTGTTGATAAGGCGTGTAACTAGCTTTGAATTGTATAGTGGATCTGGCAAAACGTCACGCTTTGCAATTGAACCTCTTCTTGGCATTTTACTTCCCTCCTTCACAATTTTTGAGATATCATAGGTACTCGAAAGTGACAACTCCCGTTTTGTCAATACTGAGGCTTATCTATATATAAAAGCACATCTGTATTGTACTGTAACTATCTTAGTTGTCTTTAAAATTTAGTTTTCCTATGGGTTTAAATTAGATTACTTACCAGCCTTTGGACGCTTAGCACCGTACTTAGAACGAGCTTGCATTCTCTTAGCAACACCCTGTGCATCTAGTGTACCTCTGATGATGTGGTAACGTACACCAGGGATATCCTTAACTCTACCACCACGAATTAGAACAACGCTGTGCTCCTGTAGGTTGTGGCCAACACCTGGGATATATGAAGTAACCTCAATACCATTTGATAGTCTTACTCTGGCAATCTTTCTAAGAGCTGAGTTAGGCTTCTTAGGTGTAGCAGTTTTTACAGCAGTACATACGCCTCTCTTCTGTGGTGAACTCTGGTCGATAGCAACTCTCTTCTTAGAGTTCCAACCCTTTAGTAGAGCAGGAGCCTTAGCTTTCTTCTCTGTAACCTGACGACCCTTTCTAACCAACTGATTAAATGTAGGCATAGTTCTCCTCCTTTCCTCAATCAATAAAAATTTTTATATGTTATATGCGTAAATTATTATAAACGCATTTAACAGCTTTATTCTAATTATAAGCAATGCTTAAAAATATAAGCAAAGCCTACAATTTCTGCACTTGAGCTTGTACATTTTTATCAACTTTTAACAGCTTTTTTTCTCTGTTTTTCTTAAAAAATTATACTACCCAACAGTTTTATATATTACCATAATTCACAGCATTTTGTCAACTATTATTTTTTATGTTTTCTGTATTTTATGGCTTTTAGGGGAGTATTTAAAAACAAAAACAGACAGTCATTTTAACCCTTTGAACAACCCTTAATATTGCTCTTCTTTTCTATTACCTATCTTGTCGTATTTAGGTGAATACTCAATTATGTCTTGTATATTACATTCAAGCTCTTTACATAGCCTTGAAAGAATATATAAATCCACTCGGTTTATATCACCTTTATAATACCCTTGAATAGTTTCAAAACGAACCCCACACCTAACACATAGCTTGTTTTTCGAGTATCCCTTTTCTTTCATTATTTTAGAAAGCTTAAAGATTATTCCGTATTGATTCGCTCGTGGTTTGTCTTTCATAATCACAACACCTCATATTGAGAATAACATTCATAAAGCCTCTTGACATACTACATTCTAACGTAGTACAATTCATTCAAATAACATTTACTTTACTATCTTTATAATGTAATTTTGGGAAAGTTTATTAATTTTCAAACTAATTTTTAAATTTTCTAAGATTTATTTGAAAGAAAAAAATTTATAAAATACAACATATATATTGAAAATTATCCCATAATAAAACCACGTTACAGCTCTTTATAAAGCTATAACGTGGTTTTCACTTTACAGAATTTTAAATCCTGTTAATCTTAAATTCCGTTATTGTAATATAAGTTTTTGAATCAATATAGCATCAACTACATCTACAGTTCCAGAGCCATCAATATCTGCATATTCTAGCTCTGTATTATTAAGTTCTATTTTATCAATATTGTGCTGTAGAACAAGAATAACATCTTTAACATTAATTGCTCCATCATCGTTTACATCACCTAAGAAACGTTCTCCTACTGTTACTGTGCAGCTTGCTGTAAGACCATTTTCTGTTGTAACAGTTATAACAGATGTTCCTCGCTTATTCGCTACAATCAAACCTGAACTATAAACAGTAACTACAGACGGATCGGAGCTACTCCATGTATATTTTGAGGTTGCACCGTCTGGAGTAAGTACTGGAACTAAATTGTATGTATCATTAATTTCCAAAGAAATTTTTGAGTTTTCAAAGCTAACACTAGTTGGAGCTTGCTTCACTGTAATATCGTAAGCAATTGAAAGGGAAGGATTGTATTTGTGTTGGAAAGTAACTTCTGTTGTACCAGCTTTTAAAGGTGTAAAACGACCTGTAATATATCCTCCACTATAAACATACACAGTTTCATAGCTCAGTATTGATTCATCTTCAACAATAACATTAACATCTGTGTTTGTTTCATCTGTTACAGATGAAAGTTCTATCATACTTTCTAGAGTATCACCCATTTTTAACTCAGGTTTCTGTGAGCTATAAGAGCCTGATGTACTAGAACCTAATGCCCACCATAATCTCATTTTTGTAGGCACAGAAATTGTTGTTGTTTCTCCACATTTTTTACATTTAACTGATGCTGTATCATCATTTACACTTACATATTCATAATCATGTTTAGAATCAACAGTTACAGTATTATTAGATGAAATTGAATTAAGAGCTATTTCATAGAAAGTAGTTTTTGTGCCATCCCATACATACCATACAAGCTTATTACCCATAACAGTAGGTACACAGTCTGAAAGATTACCTTTCATATCATAAATTTGGCTTGTTTTATTACCGTCTTTATCAATAGTTGTATAATACACTGTATTATTTCTTGACCACAAAAGCATATATTTATCATTTGCAATCTTTACAAACTGAGGTGTAGATGTTGTTTTTTCACCCTCAGCATAATTGGTTATTTTATTAATTGTTGTACCTGAATCTTTCACTGATGCAACAAATATATTTCTGGTATTGTTGTAATCATAATTATCGTTATGTGCTACTGTATTACCTGCAATAAGGTATGATGAGCTTGAAATTTCAAAGCCACCAATACTTGCACCTGTATCATTATCTCCGTTAATACCAGGGAATTTTAACACATCCTTAACATCACAACCACTTGCGAATAAACCTTTAGAAGCATCAGCTGAATGCTTAATAAGAACTATAGAACGAGGATGTGCATCACCATGGTCTACAGTAACTACATTTTTACCTTCTAATTGAATAAATTGGTTAAATGAATGACTAACATAACCAGTACTGTTATTTGAAACTGCAGAGTTACATTTAATTATTGTCATATTACTTGTATCAATACTGAATGTGATATTAGCCTGATGATTAAAGCCATCATAGGTTTCATACATCTCGTGTGCTGTATGTACAAAAAGAATATCATTGTACATTGCCATTCTTGCTGCACCTGCATCAAAAGGTACAGTTGTATTAACGTTAGATAGTCCTACTGAACCAAGCTTATTCCAGCTTTTGTCATACTTTGTAACGCAATAAACCATAACACTATTATCTTCTTCTCTATTCGTAGTACCTGTTACTAAAAAGTAATTTGTGTTTGATTCATAAAAACCACCAAAAATAGGTGCATCGGTTTCAATAAGCTTACTGCTTAGAAGGATATAGTTAGTGTCATAATATTCAATTAAAACACCAGGTATATCCCCTCCTGCTTGAACCTTCATAATTTTACCATCGCTGGTTTTTGAAAGATAGGATTTAATCGGTGATACCCAACGTAAATAGTTCTGAGCCTCTAAGTTTCTTCCAGTGTAAGTTGTACATACATTAGCAGCAGAAGCACTCATTGACACTGACACTATTATCATACAAACTACAATGATAAATGATAATAACCTCTTCATTCTGTCATACTCCTTTTTAATAATAATTAAATAAAATTCAACAGACCCAACAGCAGTTAAATAAGCTCATAAAAATAAAAAAACAATTAAATATTTTACTAAAAGCAAGGTAGTTTTGAGAAAAAACACTTTTTATTTCTCTTTTTTAAAATAAACTTCCTTTAGTATGAACAAAAAAATTATTTTAAGTTTTCAAAGCTCAACTGAATCAAGTATGTTATTACCATATTCTAGCATTTTGCATATTAATTGTCAACGCAATAACATTATATTTGTATTAGAACTAAATAGAAAATAGAAAGTACTTTTTCAAACATTCCCTAATATTAATCCTCTTTTTTATTTTCTGATTTGTCATATTTAGGTGAATACTCAATTATATCCTGTATATTACACTCAAGCTCTTTACACAGCTTTGCAAGAATATATAAATCCACTCGGTTTATATCACCTTTGTAATATCCCTGAATAGTTTCAAAGCGAATCCCACACTTAACGCATAGCTTGTTTTTTGAATATCCCTTTTCTTTCATTATTTTAGAAAGCTTAAAAATTATTCCATATTGATTTACTCGTGGTTTGTCTTTCATAATTACAACACCTCACATTGAGAATAACATTCATAAAGCCTCTTGACATACTACATTCTAATGTAGTATAATTCATTCAAATAGCATTTACTTTGCTATCTTTATAATGTAATTTTTGTAAAGTTTATTAATTTTTAAACCAAATTTTTAATCTTTTAAGATTTATTTGAAAGAAAAAATTTTACAAAAATTCTATTTTATATGCTTATTCTTAAATAAATTGTAGTTAATTATAGTTTATCAAATTAAAGCAAAAAACACAACATATAACAATCTTTATAAATAATCAATTTTGTGTACATCTTTTTTTAAAATATACCCTATATATTGAAATCACCTCTACAGTATTTGTAGAGGTGATTTCTCTTATAAACAACAAAACCACGTTACAGCTCTTTAAAGCTATAACGTGGTTTTTAATTCACAAGGTTTTAAAATCTATCATCCTTGTTCTAATATAAGTTTTTGAATCAATATAGCATCAATTACATCAATATTTCCAGACCCATCAACATCTGCACATTCTAATTGTGCCTCACTTAATGATACTTTGTTAATATTATATTGTAGAACTAGAATAGCATCTTTAACTGTGATTTCAAAATCACCGTTCACATCACCTTTAACAGGATTTATTACCTTTACTGTACAGCTTGCTGTAAGACCATTTGCTGTTGTAACGGTTATAACTGTTGTTCCTATATTTTGTGCTATAAGTATACCTTCATCATAAAAATCAGCTACAGACTTATCAGAGTTACTCCATTTATATGTTGTACTTGCATTATCAGGAGTAAGTATTGGTGTCAAATTACACATATCACCAACCTTCATAGAAATCGTTGAATTCTCAAATTTAACACTAGTTGGATCTTGTTTTACTTCAATAGGTACAGTAACTGAAATCTTAGGATTATATCTATGCTGGAAAGTAACATTTGTTTGACCACCTTTTAAAGGTGTAAAAGTACCTATAATCATTCCATAGTCATTATAAACATATGTCTGTTTATAGCTCAATATTGTTTCATCTTCAATAATAACATCTATATCCTTGTTTGTTCTCGCATCTGAAGGTGTAAGCACTATCATATTTTCTAGAGTATCACCCATTTTCAACTCAGGCATAATTGAATTATAAGAATCGCCTGTAAAGGTAGAACCTAATTCCCACCATAACATCATATTTTCAGGCACAGGAACACTTGTTGTTTCTTGACATTTTTTACATCTTACTGTTGATAAACCATTATTTATACCTAAGAAATCAAACTCATGAGCAGAATCAACAGTTACAGCATTGCTAGATAAGGATGTTGAATTAATATCTATTTCGTAGAAAGTACTTTTTGTGCCATTCCACACATACCATACAAGCTTATTATTGATAACAGTAGGTGCACAGTCTGAAAGATTACCTGTCATATTATAAATATTGCTTGTTTGATCACCGTTTTTATCAATAGTTGTATAATACACTTTATTATTTCTTGACCACAAAAGCATATACTCATCATTTGCAATCTTTACAAAATGAGGTGTAGATGCTGTTGTTTCACCCTCAGTGTACTTAGTGATTTTATTTATTTTTGTACCTGAAGCAGTCACTGATGCAACAAATACATTTCTGGTTTTGTTGTAATAAAAATTATCATTTTGCTCTACTGTGTTACCTGCAATAAGGTATGATGAGCTTGATATCTCAAAGCCACCAATAGATGCACCTGTATCGTTATATCCTAATTCACCAGCGAACTTTAATACTTCAGTGTCTTCACAATTAATTCCAAATAGACCATCAGAAGCATTTGGGTGCTTAATAAGAACTATAGAACGAGGATACGCATCACCGTGATCTACAGTAATTAAGTTTTTACCATCCATTTTAACAAACTGGTTAAAAGAATGACTAACATCACCCTCTGATATGTTTGATCTATCTGATTTACATTTAATTATTGTCATATTACTTGTGTCAACACTAAATGTCATATTTTCCTGATTATTAACACCGTTAATAGTTTCATATGTTGCGTGTGATGTATGTATAAAAAGAATATTATTGCACATTGTCATTCTCAATGAACCTACATCAAATGGTACAGTTGTATTAACATCATATGCTCCTACTGAATCAATTCTATTCCAGTTTTTGTCATACTTTGTAACACAAATAACCATTACATCTTTTTGTTTATTAGGATTTTGATTACCTGTTACCAAAAAGTAGTTTGAGTTTGATTCGTAAAAGCCACCAAAAATAGATGCATCCATTTTAACAACCTTACTACCTACAAGGTTATACTCAGTGTCATAATATTCAACCAAAACACCAGGTATATCTCCTCCTGCCTGTACCTTCATAATTTTACCATCGCTGGTTTTTGAAAGGTAGGAATTAACAGTTGACGCCCAGCGTGAATAATTCTGAGCCTCTAGGTTTTTTCCTTTGTAAGGTGTACATACACTAGCAGCAGAAGCACTCATCGGCACTGATACTATGATCATACACAATACAATAATGAATGATAGTAACTTCTTCATTTTTCATACTCCTTTATAAATAATATTAAATAAAATTCAACAACCTCAAAACGGATAAGATGGCATAAAATCAAAAAAATAATTGAATATTACATCAGCACGTAAGTAGCACAAGAGTAACACAAGAGATTTTAAAAATACACTCCTGTATTTCGGTATTTTCCTCAAGCAAACTACTTGTATCAATGCTAATAGATAATTATTTTTAGTCTTTAAACACAGCCTAACTGAATCAAGTTATTATAACCATATTCTAGCATTTTGCATATTAATTGTCAATGTAATAATATTATATCTAAAACGTATTTATATTATTTAAAACAAAAAATAACCACGTAAGC
>JAXJUF010000051.1:0-10111 GCA_036309185.1 Acutalibacteraceae bacterium | reverse complement strand
GTATCAGGTTATCCTTATGCTTTTATCATCCTTTCGTTGTAGCTTTATTTGTTAATTTAAAGTAGTTCATATTATTTCCTTTATGTACATCGTAATCTGTCCTTAATTTTGCTGTGGTTGCAATTAAGACATAGGTATAGAGTAGTTAATTGTGTAATTATAAGTATTTTTATTTATCAAGAGGTATATCGGATATAAAAAGATAACCTAACTATAATTTTATTATGTACCTATAACGGTGCTGATAAAGCCGGTAAAAGATATGCAAAAGAAAAAGTTTTTAAATGGAACTGTTTCTTACAGATGTGAAGAGATTTAAAAAAGCAGAGATACAAAATCTATGATTGAGTATGCCAGAATGTATGATAAGCCATTGAAAATTAAATATACACGAAATCATTTTATTTGATATTACAAATTAAAAAATCTCAACAAAAGTAATGTTGCTACTTTTGTTGAGATTTTTTCTATATGCTTTATAGTTTGACAATCATTTACAAATTAACAAATATGCTATACAGATTAATTCTAGTAGTTAAAATCTGACAGCTAATACATCTTGTTAGCTTTTGCGAAAAATTAATTTACAGCAATCTAAGCACAGAGTGTATTTAACTATTATCAATTTCGTTTAGTATCAAGGTGTTCATTTTATCATAGGAATTCCATTCTTTTACAGAAATGTAGTTAAACTCCATTAGCTTTTTAATATAGGTATAAATTTCTTCTGGTGTAAAGCCTGTTTGAGATTTAACCTTATCACTTGTCATAGACACCATAGTATGTGCTGTTTTGTTTCTTATATCTTCTTCAAACTTTCCTATATTTTTAATATACTTTAATGCTTTTTCGTCTTGCACTAAAACACTTAAAATTTCTCGTAAATGCACATTAGATATAGTGCCATATTTAAAGCCATTAGTGTATTTGCTTTGTAAAATGTCGTCAAGCTGTGTGCCTGCAAGCTTGCTTTCTGACCATTTAATATGACCATTATCGTTTGTGGTGTAATCATCTAAATTTATATTACATCTTCCTTGTAGTGTTCGTATATATAAATCACCTACAAGTGGTGTAACAGCTCGCACAAAGTCTGCAATTTCGTTTTTCTTTAGCTTTATACCTAATGACAAGGCATACTCAAAAATAATTCTCTTATCATCATTGTATGGGAAAACAAAATTATGCTTAGACAAAGCTACAACAGCTTTACTAAGATTACGCTGTAATCTGGCATTTGCACCCTCTAGCACTTCTTTTAGATTATCTGTACATAGATGTGGCATAGACTCAATTAAGGTAAGTGCTGCACTATAATTATAGTTGCTGACAAACTCTTTTAATGTAATTTTATAAAAGTCAGACAGCATTATCATACTTTTAGTTTCGCTACAACGGTCTTCGTATTTATCTGGGTCGTTATCTTCGTTTATCTCCCACATTTCCTCAACATTGTAGTTGTCTATATCCTCTATATGAGGATTTATTTTTTTAGCTGGTGTAGAAACTGACACTGGCACAATTTTGTACTTGTTTATAGCAGAAAGAAATTGCTGGGTGTACTTCATAGCAGGAGTACCCGACGCAATGTTTACATATAAAATATCACTTTCGTCCATTTCTGCTGTTATGTTGCTGATATTTTCTTTTATTATAGGGTATACAGTATCAATATCGTTTACCTTTCTAAGGGTGGGCTGTTCAATTACCTCTACTTCAAAGTGGTGGTTGAGTAGCTCACCCAATTTTTCTATACAGTAAAGATACCTGTTGTCGTTGTGGTGGTGATTACACATCTCTGCCGAAATAAGAATTACCACCTTGTCTGGCTTATATTTACGGCAAATGTGCAACAGGCTACCATCTCTGAAATTGCTTATAGGGTCTGTGCCACCCACAGCTGAATATAAAATTTTCTTGTTCATAAATATCAACTCCGTATATAGAATTGTGAAATTAATGTGTTTCGTCCCCGTGTAAAATTGGGTAGGTGTAAAACGCGTCAAGTACAACGGTGAGAACGACAGTGGGTTTCGTCCCCATGTAAATTTGGGTAGGTTTAAAACGGCTTATCCGAATTCTACGACGTAGTTGCAGTTTCGTCCCCGTGCAAAATTGGGTAGGTGTAAAACATGAGACAGTAACAACAATTAACACACCTAGTTTCGTCCCCGTGTAAAATTGGGTAGGTGTAAAACATTGGAAAGGTTGTGTATAGTGGTAGAGCAGTTTCGTCCCCGTGTAAAATTGGGTAGGTGTAAAACAGTTACGAGGGTACTTCATTGGAAGATGCCGTTTCGTCCCCGTGTAAAATTGGGTAGGTGTAAAACAAAGATATGTTATGCCTGATTACACAGTTGGTTTCGTCCCCGTGTAAAATTGGGTAGGTGTAAAACTAATCCCTCTCCTATTTCACCAAACATACCGTTTCGTCCCCGTGTAAAATTGGGTAGGTGTAAAACCTCAAATTCTTTATTATCACAGAAAAGGATATGACTATGTGCAATAATAAGCATAATTTAATATTATTATATCTAAAAATCCACACATAGTCAATAACCTTTTTGAACATTCTGCCTTAAATCTGTTTGTTTATATCTCTTTAATTGTTATAGTACATTCGCCCATATGGTATTCGTTGCCATTGTAACGAGCCATATTTATTGTGTGTGGTGAAGCCTTTAGTGCTGTGTCGTATTGATTTTTGTAGTGACCCTGTGCTGTAAGTATTCGTGAGGCTTGCACTACACCCTCGTTTTTGCCAAATAGATTGTAGATTACAGTTTTATTTGCAAAGCCTACATTGCCACCTAGCCATATTGTATTCAGATACCTATAATGTGGTAGCTTAAACCTTGAAATAAAATTTTGATAATAAGACTCTGCAAATTGCTTTACAGCCTCTTTTATTTCATCTGCTGTTATATTACAAAGAGATGAGTTGATAGTAAGAGGCAGTGCAATTATAGTTTCGGGAGCAATACACTCGTAAAAAACAGACTGCTTTACATACTCTTGGTCTGTTCTTAGGTCGCATTTTTGGCAGAGAATAAGCGTGTTGGTTTTAATAGGCTCGCTGTCACCAATAATTATACCAGCCATAATATCATTTACAGCGTTAGTTCTGTCTTTAGGCTTATCGTTTTTTCTGTTAGCAGTGTAATAGGTGGTATATTCAAGCTGGTTGCTCTCATCCTTAAGTATCCATTTTGGGCTACCTTTTAAATCTGAATGTCTTATTTTATTTTTTATTCCAGCATACTTATCTGGCTCTTTTTCTGCATAATATCCCATAAGTATTGTACGCAGGCAACCCTTCATAGAGCTTCCAGGAATATAAGGCTCGCCATAGGCATTTTTGATAAAGGTTTTAATCTCTAGTCTTCCAGATATTTCTGCATTGCTACAATCCAAAGTGTAGTCGGTAATGCTATCAATCTCACTTGTGCTTATACCATTTTTGGTCAGCCAATCACCAAGACCTAGAAATCTTTCTTCGCACATATAATACTCATATTTACTAAAAAGCTTCTTTTGTGCTATAAGCATAGCCAGCTTTTCTAAGTTAATTATTTTAGCCTGTTTGTTGCTTGTTAGTATATATTCCTTTTTACCTATGCTTTTACCCGAGCCAATATGCACTGGTGCGTGTGTTTTTAAAATGATTTTATAATTTTTTTGATTTTTACTCATAATCACACCCCCAACCACATTGGCTTTGCGTATTTATATACAGGGTGATTTCCTTTTCTTGATACATCGTAAATATCACCACTGAATTTGTTTGTAAAGCAAGAGCCTGCGTCAAATACATATATATCCTTTTTGCGTTCAAATGTGTTGCTGTATGTGCTAGAGCTGATAAAGCCACTACGTTTGATAAGAGAATATTCAGCGTTTTTTACAGCTGTGTTCATTTCATCAGCTGTAGGTAAAGCAACAGATAAAAGCATATATTTGTTACTATCTGCTGATAATCTACCTATAAATTCATCGGGTAATTTTTTAGGCTTTAATGTAAATTTACCGAGTCCGGCAGATTTTTTACCACCAACTCCTACATAAGAAAGTCCCTCAAGATATTCTTCAAGCCAATAGCGATTATCCTCGTTGTCATAGCCAACTATAACATATAACCCACAATTTTCGTTAAAGGTGTATATACCGATTTCAAATGGTGTAGGCTCTTCTGTGCGAGATACTTCTACCGAGGTTTTTAGACTAAAGCTACCTAGATTTTTAATTTTTTCAAGCTCAGCAGTTGTATCAAGTGTAGATGTAAAATACTTATCAAAGTTATCAATAGAAATATATTTAAGCTTTTTCTGCCTTTTCTTTTCCTCTGAGCTTCCTGTGTTTTTATCCTCTTTGCGTTCAATATAGCAACAGGGCTTTGGTATAAATAATGTGTTTTCAACAAACGGAAAAGCGTCTGAAATGCTAAGGCTACCATTTGAAAACAGGCTGTGCATTTTGTTAAGCTCGTCTTCAGAATTTTTCACAGCCTCGATACATAAAGCCGAAAATAAGCTATCAGAGTGAAATATTGCTTCACCATCGCTTAAGCTGTTGTTACCAAAATGAACCCCTGTTTTAAAGGCTAACTTATATGCTATGTAGTTCATAATTCAACATCCTTCAAGTATTCACTGCATTTTGTGATTATGGCATCATCAATATTTCCGAATAGTACATCTAGCTCAAGATTGCTGAATTTTATTTTTCCATAGCCTCTTGAGCCATTACCACCAATATAATCATACTGTAACAGCTTTAAGCCTGTTGCAAGATTTTTTATATCCTCTTCAATTTCAGCTGTATCTTCACATATTACATCATAAATTATCTCTAGTGGGAATGTAGCACCTCTTACAACTCGTTCAATCTGTCGTGGATTTGCAACACCCGTGGTACGGGTTATAGTATTCTCAAACTTAACCTCTGTTGTACTGATTGCACCACTTTCTAGTATTTCATTACTATTTTCCATTACTGTGTCAGAAAAAATAAGTCTGCTAGGTGTTGGTTTGTCAGTTGATGATGAACCAAAAAGTCTTTTAATATGAGGATGGTCGTTTTCGTGCTTAGTAAAAATCTTTTCGTTTAATTCTCTTGCAAGTAATGTTCTTAGCTTACCCTTTAAGCTACTGCCTGGGATAATTGGTAATCTTGTGCGTGAATCTCGTACAACAGGAGAATCTATTGCACCTATTGCAGAAAATTCAACTGAACCACCAATATGCATACCTGTAACTACCTCTATTTTACCTGTTATTTGAATTTTTGAATACATAATTTTTTCCTCCGTTTTATAATTAGCTGTCGTAGCCTTCAAATTTTCTATAAGCTACAAGTGCCTCCATATATTTTGAAAATAGCATATATCTTTCTTTGCTGTCACCAATCCAATTTATATGGTCGATTAAATGGGAATTTAAAATAAATGCCTTAACACTAGGCTCTCTACCTGAATCATATACCATTCTTACCTTTAGGTATTGAAGTTTAGCCTTTACATTTTCACTTAATTGCTTTTGGTTTTCCATTGTTACTATGTTGTAAATTTCAGAATTCAGTGAAAGTAGGTTTCTGATTTGTGATGTTGTAAGAAGCCTGCCACCTGAATTATTAAGATGACTGATAACGCTTTGTGCATAATCAACATAGGTGTTGTTATCCAACACTTTATATTCCAGCTGTGAGTTGTTTGGTCTTGTGTTATTATAATTTCTATTGTTATTATTTTTGTTGTTTCTTCCAAAATTATTGTTAGAGTTCATAATATCATTCTCCTTCAGTTTTTCTTATTAGATAAGCGTATATATTAATTGCAGTAACAAGCTCTTTTCTATCTTCGGGTGTTTGTATCCAGCTGTAAAGCTTTTGCGAAAATTCATTATATTTTCGTATAGCCTCTGTATCCTTTTTGTTTTTAGGCTCCATTCTCGAAAGCAGATAGGCATATCTTGCTATATTAATTTTGTCATCGCAGTTTCTGATGTAAAACAGCAAATTATATAAAAAGCTTTTACCATGCTCGTTGTTGCTTTCAAAAAATCCTTTAAGTACAGCAAGCTTTTCGTTAAGTACACTGTTTTCAAAATCTGTCCATGAATATGTATTTTTATCAGAAAATAGGGTAACAGCATTTTTAGTTTTCCCCTGGCTATCTGTATAGCTCTTTGAGCTATCCTCTAGTACTTCAACCTCTTTTGCAGAGATACTTACAGGGAATGATGAATTATATATCCCTATACCAGCAGAAATTGACAGTGTATCCTCTGTGAATTTTTTAAACTCATTTTTCAAGTCAACAGCAAAGCCAGCTACATCATTCCAAGCACCAATGATGAAAACATCATCGCCACCAGAATATACAATTACAGCATTTCTCTTTTGGTTAGGCTTATCCAAGGTATAAACACCATTAGCAAGAATATGGTTTATATGCTTTTTAAAGAATAACGAGAGCTGTCTTGAAAGTGTAGCAGTTCTTGAAAGTGTAACATATCTTTTGCCAACATCGTTTCTTTCAAAGCCGTGTACAAAGGCATGTCCTAGGTTATCAACATCTGCTCGCAAAACTGCAATTCTTTCAATACAGCCAGTAGTTTTTGCAAGCTTTTCCATTTCGTCCTCTGAATGATAATCACCAACCCACAGCTTTGTAGCAACCTCTTTACCGATGTACATCTTATTTTTGCCATAGCTTCGTATATAGTATTTATCATTTTTCATACGATTTCTTAACGACTTTTCAGAATCAGCAACAAGATAACAATTAAACGGTAGCTTTAAGCCCTTTTCACTTTGACCATGTATAATTGAGAAAAAGTCTGTATCCATAATATCCATTGATATATATTGCAAATTTCTACAAAAACTACATAGATTATTTTCGTCAACCTTTTCCAAGGATTTACAAACCTTACATTCTCTTAAACCATCTGTGTTGTCGTTTTGATTAAGCTCCATAATATTTTCTACTGAATAACGCATAAGCTTTTTACGGCTTATGATTCGGCTCATATTAGAAAATATTTCTGCATAGCTTCCGTCAGGCTCATTTCTAAAATCTAATGCACTACATTCGCTATAACCACCTGCTATATATAGCTTTGTTTTAAAGTTTTTAAGCAACCAGCTGTTAACCTCATTTTCGAATTTATCTATTTCGTTCTTTGTATGCTCGGTATTTGCAAGCAATATGTAGCAATGACCACCACCAGAGTAAATTATATTTGCTCGTGATAATTCAAGTCTTGTTAAAAGCTCATCTATTAGGGTTTCCATAAATATTTCAAGATAAAAGGATCTTGCACGCAGTGTTTTTAATGCACCCTCTGTATTTATTGTATAGATAAAGCTTTGTATACCAGAAATATCTATTGAGTACATAAGAAAAGCCTTTTCAGAATAAAACTTATTTGCGTTTTCAAATAAAGCTTCACGATAATTGCATATCTTTTTATCAGTTAGATAATCATATATACAGCTACTTAATGCTGATGTAAGCTTTAGATGGTCAAACAATGATATATCTGCTACTTCTTTTTTAGATGTTGATGATGGCACATAGGTAAGCAATGCCTCGGTTATTTCTAAAACAGAATTAATATACTGTTCAAGAGGATTTTTAAAATCAATAGCTCTTAATGTATCAAAAAGCTGTGCTTTTACAGATGAATAAAAAAAGCTATCAAAATTAATTCTTTTATCAGTAGGATAGTTAATACCATATTTATCCTCTAATGTGTGAGGAGAATAATATTTTTTAGAGGTATTGTTATTAAGCAAATTAAATACACTTTCTAGTGGAGTATCAACTGCAAAGCCTGGTTCACTAGAAACCGAAATTCGTCTATCACTTGCTGATGCTATATTGTCGGCAATATAAGTAATGTAAGCCGTTGAGGCATTATCAACCATTGAATTTGATAGTGGAGTATAATGATGATACTTAACAGCGTTGAGTATTTCAGCGTCTTTCACATTTATTTCTTTTTTGAGGAAATCGTATCCACTATCACTATGATTTCTATTATCACCAGCACGATAAAGCACTTTACCAATATCGTGTAATAAAGCCCCTAATATAATTTTAATTTTTTTATCATTCAACAGGTTCAACCTCCTTTGTTTTTATTAAATTAATTGCACCCATTCCTAATGATGCTTTCATACCAACACCAAGATATGAGCCTATCTCAAAAAGCGTTTCTGCAAAATTTCTAAGAATAGCAGGGCCATTGATTTGTATAATTATATAGCCCACAAAGCCTGTGATTCTTCTACCCTCAACATGATGTACAACCGTTTTTAGGCTGTAAGCAACTATCTTGCTATTATTCTCAAGAGCTTTCAGTGTTTCGTTATCATCAAAGGATATGTCACTTGAGATTAACTGTGCTTTTTTCATCAGACTTTGATAAATTAAATGTAAATCTGGATAGGTTACAAGCTCGCCCTTACTTTTAAAGGCAGTAGGTGCCGAAAATTCCAGCTTGATGTTATTTGAAGTGTTGCTTGTGATACAGCCACTAAATAATTTGTCAACACTTTCAGTATATAAAATCTTTTTATCGATTTTGACTAGTGCATTGTTTTTGTGTGTTAAAGTAAATTCTGTAAAACTTTCATCTAATAACGGTTTTATTATATTCTCGTAAGGCTCCTTACCAACAGTAGCTATTGTCCAACACCAACCATTAGTATCTTTCTTTAAATTAATACTGAAAGGGTTAAGACCTCCACTATGTAAAAATTCTGCATATTCCGGTTTTATAATTGACATCATTGCACCGTGTAATAAAGAACTTATATGGTATGTTATTTCAAAATCACCAGATGAAATATATAATTTTAATTTAGCTAACATTGTCTCTTCCTTTCTCTCATTATCCTATTTTATTTAAATGCAATCGACATATTTTATTGTATATGTTAAATTTTACCACTTTAATCCATTATTATCAATATATTTTAGTTGTTTTAACCCCGAATATACTTCTAACTTTTGAAAAGACTAAAGAATCATCATTTTTAGAGTTAAAAAACGCTATTAAATAGTAAAAACAATATAAGAGAGAACACATAATGTTTGATGATGTGGGTGGTATCCCAATCAATGGTTGGTGCTATTGTTACAGTTTACAAGGCTAGAAAACAATTGAGAAATCGCTTTAATAGAGATTTTTTCAGCTTAACAAAATAGGGATTGAGGTCATATGACTTCAATCCCGCTATTTTTATATCAAATATAGTCCTACAGCAAAGCATTTTCTCCTGTGCTTGTCCGAAGCTGTTGCCGGCTTGACTGTGCGTTTATCAAGCTTGCCGTGTGAGATAAATTTGTAGCTTGCAAATGGTAAAATCTCCAATTGAGGGTGCTCTGCCGGAACTGAAGAATTAGCGCATTTGGAAATAGTTGGTACTATTGTTCATCAGCTTACTCGTAATTTAACTCCTGATGAGATTCAAAAATCGGGGTTTCAGAATTATTTTGTTGACCACACAACAGGTGTATATCCTACAGCTGCAAGTGGTACACCATTTAATGCTTTTTGCCTTCAAAGTAAAGGAGATCCTATAACCGACCTTCACGAGGATTTAGCAGCTGAACAAAAAGCAAGAACCACTTATGATAATATTTTACGTTTTTGTGATGATCCTGATGTAAGTGACCCTATAAAATTTTTGAGAGCAAGAGAGGTTGTTCATTTCCAAAGATTCGGTGAGGCATTAAGATTGCTCACCGATCGTCTTGATAGTAAAAACTACTATGAGTTTAACCCTAGCTTTGATAAATGCAAAATAAATTGTGAAAAAGATAAAGAAAATAAAAATAAATTTGCTAAATTATAAAATCTTAAATCGCAATAACAAATTGAACAAATAAATATAAAAAATTGGCATACACATCGTAAGCGTCAACTCAAGCACGCATAAAAGCCTCAGCACATTACTTCTGCTGAGGCTTTTTCGACTTACAATATTCAGGTATCTGCTCTAACCAAAGAAAATAGGTACTTACAATCTTACCACGCTGTATTTATGTGTAAGCGTCAACTCAAGCACGCCTACCCATCCTCCTTTTAACGAGATATAATTC
>JAXJUF010000050.1:0-18639 GCA_036309185.1 Acutalibacteraceae bacterium | reverse complement strand
TCTTTCTTCTGCCTTTAAGTGCTGACCCCTCTTGCGTTCTTGCTTATTTGTGGTACAATCTATATTGTTCATAGTGATTTTCCTCCTGTTAGGTTGGTGTGGTAACTTTATTCTAACATCGTGGTTCATCACTGTGAACCTTTTTTTATTTATCTGTTCAATTTCATTTTACAATTTACCATGATTTATTTTTGACACCTACTATGTTTATTTTTCTATGCTGTTAATATATCAAATTATAATAAGAAAGTCAATAAAAAACCGAACCGATAATAGTCGGTTCGGTAAATTTATGTATTCAGCAACATCATACATGTAAAGGTGTTGTGGTTGTAATCTATTTTTAGATTTCCACCATATTTTTTACATACCGTTCTTATAGAGGTAATTCCAACCCCCTCACGGTCATCACGCTTACGAGATAAAATATTTCCTTTTTGATTGTTTTTTACAACGCCGTCAAATGAGTTGCTTATCATTATAGCAAGCATATTGCCTTCGCTTTTACTTGACACATTTATAAAACGCTTACCCTTTGAGGTAAGGCAACCTGTTATAGCGTTATCAAGTGCATTACCAAGCAATACACAAAGGTCTACATCTGTAATACTACCACTTTTAACTATTCCACTTATATTAAAATCAATATTGTTATTATTGGCCATTACAGCATAATGGTACAATATACCGTCAGCAGCCGGATTACCTGAATAGGGAATAGCTATTTCGCTGTATTGCATTTGTGTAAGATTACTGCAATAATTTATCAGCTCTTCTTTTTTATCATTTTTAGCAAATTGAATTATAGCTGCAATATGATGCTTTAGGTCGTGCCTTGATTTTCTTGTTTTTTCCACATTGTCCGAAAGTGCTGCATAATACTTTTTTTGCATATTTAGCTGGTCGGTCATTGTTTGCTGTTCTTCAAATCTTTCGTAATCATTTGCAATGGTTCTACAAATAAAAAATGTAGCAAGCATCATAAAAATTCGGCTTACAACCTGCGTAAGGCTTTGAGCATAGGAATCAAACGGAACAGTAAGATAGCTTGTTATAAACATTGCACACGGAACAATCCATACGTTGCTCCAGTAAAGCCCTGTTTCAATATTTAAAAAAGGCGTTACAGATTTTACCAGCTGTGTTTTTATAATTGGATATGAAAACACAGATGCTGCTATAAGTATTAATGTATGCTCAATTAAAATAACATTCTGATCGGTTAGCACTGCAAATGACTGAATATAGCTTACAACGGTAAAGCACGCCATAAAAAACACTGCTGTTAATCCACAGGTGAAAAGGTGCTCTCGTAGCCTTTTTTTAATAACAAGAATATTTACAACAGTCATTAAAACAGAAAATATTATAAGACTTTGCTTGTAAAAGGCAAAGGTTAATACACCTAATCTTGCGACTACAATATTAACAACTAAATCTACAAAAAGAAATAGCGTATAAATAACAAGTAAGGTTCGTTTCTGATTTTTTGTAACTATTTCAGCAAATGGCACGTACCTCATTACTAAAAGGCTGATATGTATTGCAGTACATAAAAAAGCACTGACTATAAATCCCATTTACATATCACCAAGCTTTCTTTGCATTGACTTCCACTTGTAATCAGTAAATGCCTTTTTAACGTTTTCTCGTTCTTTTCTGCCAACAGAAAAGGTTTTTCCGTTTGCCAAGGTAATAGTATCTGTAGGAACATTTACAATTTCACGCAGGGCAACAATTGCATATCTTACAGGCTTTATAAAATCATATGGTGTAAGCATTTCAGCCAGCTTAGAAATTGATATGCTGGCTGTTATATCGCCGTTTACTGTATGTATAATGCATTTATGATTATCTGACTCTACGTAAATAATATCCTGAATAAATATATCCTCTTCTAGTCTGCCTACCTTTACTGTAATGGTTTTAAGGCTTGTATATACGCTGAAAAAGCGTTCAAGCACCTTGAAAAGCTTTTCTTTTTCCAATGGCTTTACAAGATAATGCAGGGCTGATACATCGTAGGAATCGGCTGCGAATTCGGTTGAGGTACTGCAAAAAACAATCTTTGTATTATACTCACTCTCAACAAGCTTTTTTGCTGTTTCCATTCCGTTTATGCCGTCCATAAAAATATCCATAAACACCAGATTATATGAAGCCACATCTGACTCAAGAAAACTCTCTCCACTAGAATACTCATCTATTTTAGCAACCATACCATTTTCATCAAGGTATTCAGACAAATATGAAATAATCAGATTTCGTTCACTTTCCATATCGTCACAAATTGCTATTTTAAGTGACGAAAGCAAATTATCCAAGTTTAACACCCACTTCTTCAATAAATAATTTTTCCATAAATAATATAAAAATAGTATAACCTCTTATTCGGTTATATCCTTAAGTGCATTTACTACATTTTCAAGCTTCATTGCTCGTGAAGCCTTTACTAATATAGTATCGCCTTGCTTTACTATGCTTTGTAGCTTTTCTAAAGCTATATCTACTGTTTCAAAATATATTACAGTAGTGCTTCCACCCTTTGCACCCTCTGCAATGTCAATAGCGTCGGTGCCTATTGCAACAAGAACATCTACGCTTTTATTTTTAGCATACTCACCAGTATCAAAGTGAAGCTGTTTGCTGTTTGTGCCTAGCTCCTTCATATCGCCAAGAACACAAACCTTTCTGCCCTTGAAGTTTGTAAGTGTGTCTATACCACCCTTTACAGAAACAGGGTTTGCGTTGTAGCAGTCATCAATAATTGTAATGTAACCGTTTTCAATTACACCATCACGACTACCTACTGTTTTGTAGCTTTCTACACCCTTAGCAATAGACTCACTGCTCATACCAAGATATTCGCCAATGGCTACAGCTACAAGTGCATTTGCTACCATATATGTGCCAATAGCAGGAATATTCACACAGATTTTATCCTTAGGTGTGCATAGAGTACAGCTAATACCCTTTACACCCTGATTGTCTATATTCTCTGCATAGTAGGTATTTGAGCTGTCTAAACCATACATTACAGGTGTAGTGCTATCAACTGCTGTTACAGTTGATAAATGCTTATCGTCACCATTTAAGAATATAGCACCATCTTTATGGCGATATGTAAACATTTCGGTTTTTGCCTTTAAAACACCGTTTCTGTCACCAAGATTTTCAAGGTGACAGTCACCTATATTTGTTAAAACACAGATTGTTGGCTTTACAATCTTGCTTAGTCTTGTCATTTCATTAAAATCGCTTATGCCCATTTCGATAACTGTAACCTGATGATTCTCATCAAGACCGAATATTGTAAGAGGTACACCAAGCTCGTTATTAAAATTGCCCTGTGTTTTATGTACATTAAAATCTTGGTTAAGCACAGCGTAAATCATTTCCTTTGTGCTTGTTTTGCCAACACTGCCAGATACACCAATTACAGGAATATCGAATAATGAACGGTAGTATTCTGCTATATCCTTTATA
This sequence comes from Acutalibacteraceae bacterium, assembly GCA_036309185.1. GTDB lineage: Bacteria > Bacillota > Clostridia > Oscillospirales > Acutalibacteraceae > CAG-964. The sequence continues at coordinate 15,153 of JAXJUF010000050.1, read as the reverse complement.
GCCTGATAGCAAGACTCTACCATTATAACAGGCTTGTCGGTAGCTATTTCCTTTTCAGACAGACTACACGCTACACCGGCTTCAAATGTTTGCTCGATATAGTCATGACCATCTGCACGCTCGCCCTTTAGTGGAATAAATAGGCAATCCTTGCAAGCCTTACGGCTGTCGGTTGTTATTGAGTTTATACAGATATCTGCATACTCTGGCTTTGTAAGTATTCCGTTGCAGGCTTTGGCAATTTCTGATAATTTTAAGCTTTTCATATAATCACCCGTTACTGATATTTTTTCAATGATTCTTGTACAAGTAATTCAACTAACTCAGTGTAAGAAATACCCTGAGCCATAGCCTCCTGAGGTAATAGGCTTGTAGGTGTCATACCTGGTAGAGTATTAGCCTCCAGACAATACATATTGTTGTTGCTATCTAGCAAGAAGTCAATTCTTGAATAAGCCTCAAGCATTAATACCTCAAAAACCTTTTCAGCCATTAGCTGAAGAGCCTTTGTAGTCTGCTCTGGCAGTACAGCAGGGCAGATATCATCTGTTAATCCAGCCTGATATTTGTTTTTATAGTCATAGAAGCCTTCTTTAGGGCAGATTTCTATAATAGGCAATGCCTTGCCTGCAATTACGCCGATAGAAAATTCTCTACCCTTTACGTACTCCTCAACAAGAACCTCATCTTCAAATGTGAATGCGTCAGCCATAGCCTTTTCAAATTCAGCTTTATTTTGTGGTATTGCAACACCCACGCTTGAACCACCAGAGCAAGGCTTTACAACACAAGGGAATTTATGCCAGCTTTCTGTGCTTTCACCCTTAACAAATAGCTTACCCTGTGGTGTAGGAATACCACTTGTTAAAAACATCTTCTTTGAAAGACTTTTATTCATAGCTAAGCCACTACCCATATAGCCAGAGCCTGTATATTTTATACCAAGAATGTCAAATGTAGCCTGTAGCTTACCGTTTTCGCCAACATCACCGTGCAAAGCCATAAATACAATGTCAGCCTTACGGCAAATTTCTATAACATTTTTACCTAATAAGCAGTCAGGGTCTTGATTTGTTCTGCTTGCCTTTACCTGTTCGATATCAGGTGCATCCTCTCCGATAGATTTAATATCTCTTGTAAAGTCATAATCAATATCAAATATATTGTCTATATTATCATCATCATATCCCATATATACATCAAGCAAGCATACCTTATGACCATTTGCACGCAATGCCTGTGCAACCTTTTGTCCTGTAATAATAGAAACGTCTCTTTCGCTACTTAGTCCACCTGCTAGAGCTACTATATTCATTATATATCAATCCTTTCAAGGGTAGAGTTAGTATTAATACCATATCCTATTAATTTTATCATACTGAATATGATAAGTCTATATTCAGTATGACAAAAATTAATAAAACCTCAAACCAACCAATGGCTGATTTGAGGTTTATAACTAGCTTATTCAAATTATTTGTTTCTTGCTTTTATAAAATCTTCAATTTCTTTCTCTGTAAAGATATATTTTTTATTGCAGTAGTGGCATACAGCCTCTACGTTGCCTGTTGAGTTTATCATATCTCTTAGCTGATCGTCCTGTAAAGTTGCAAAGCTATGCTCAACTCTGGCTCTGTTACAGGTGCAATAGTAGTGTACAGGCATTTCGTCAAGTACCTCTACCTCAAAGCCCTCAAGAGCCATTTTACACATAGTAAGTGTATCAATTCCCTTTGCAAGCATAGTTGTAACTGATTCTAGCTTTTTGATGTTTTCCTCTAGCTTTTCAGCTATCTCGGTAGTTGCACCAGGTAAAAGCTGAATAAGCATACCACCAGCAAGCAGTACCCCACCGTCTTCCTTATCAACAAGTACACCTAAGGCACACACTGTTGGAATTTGCTCGCTGTTTGCATAGTATGAGGTTATATCCTCAGCAATTTCGCCACTTACAAGCTCTACAACACCATTGTAAGGGTCACCTGTACCGTAATCTCTTACTACATATAAATAACCGTTGCTACCTACAGCATTGCTTACATTAAGCTTTCCGTTGTCGTAATAATCTGTATGACAATCAGGGTTTTGTACAAAGCCTCGCACATAGCCATTACTATTTGCTGATGCTACCAAAGCACCTAAAGGACCATTACCCTTAATTCTTAATGTAAGAGCTGCACGCTGTTGCTTTAGCTGTGCACCCATAAGTGAAGCACCTGTTAAAAGTCTGCCTAGTGCAGCTGTGGCAACAGGTGATAAATTATGCACCTGCTGTGCTGTTGCAACAATATCTGTACTTACAATAGCACTTGCCATAATGCTTCCGTCGCTTGTTATACATCTTATGATTTTATCCATTAAACTGTACCTTTTCCTTGTTATATTTTTTCTGCAATATAGATATTTCTCTGTGAATCAGCCTTTGGAGCTTCAAATGTCATTTCTCCAAAAACATCAAGCAGTTTAAAGCCTGCCTTTTCAAGCATAGAACAAATTTGATTATGTGAATACGCCTTTTCTCTGAAGTTTTCGCTGTAGCGTCTGTACATTCCGTCAAGGTTTTCAAAAAAGTCAAGCATAATCTCAACTGTTACACCGTCTTTATGAAGCATATTTTGCCACACACAAAAAACCTGATCGGTATCATACACAAAGGTATTATTACCAAGTACTTCCTTATGCTTGTACAGAGTATTTACATCAAAGATAAAAAGAGCCTTTGGATTCATAAAAAACGATACCTTTTCAAAGGCTTTTTGAACATCATCTATATTTGTAATATGATTAATACTGTCAAGTGTGCAAATGCAGGTGTCAATAGTCCCGTAAAGATCTAAATTCTGCATTTTTTGTCTTAAAAATAACATTCCGTTTATATCAGCGTCAAGAGCCTTTTCTTGTGCTACCGACAGCATTTCAGCCGATGCATCAATACCGTAAATGTCAACACCCATTTGCTTTAAAAGCACTGTAAGCGAGCCTGTACCACAGGCTAAATCAAGCGTGATGTCCATATCGTGATTATAGTGCTTACACAGCTGTATTATATATTCGGCATAAGCCTTATAATTTACATTGTTAGTAAGATTATCGTAATAATCTGCAAAATAAGAATAACTAAGCATCTTTATTACTTTCTTCCTCTTTATTATCTATTCTATCAAAAACCATCTCATAACCACCACAGCCATAGCTAAGTGAACGGTTAACTCGGCTTATTGTAGCTGTGCTTGCACCTGTTTCTTCAACTATAGTATTATAAACATTTTTACTTGTTAACATTCTGGCAACTACAAGACGTTGTGACATTGCTTTAATCTCAGGCACAGTGCATAGATCCTCGAAAAATTTATAACATTCCTCGGTAGTTCTTAGCTGTAATATAGCCTGAAATAATAAATCTGTATTTTTATCCTGAAGCTTGGAATTCATTGCTTGTTTACTCCTTTATAAATCAACTGTAGAGTTTTCTTATGATTTGAATTTTAACATAAGAATAACAATTAGTAAAGTGATTTCGCACATTAAATCACTGAATTGTAAAAATTTATTGTAACAACAGGTTATCAGATTACTTTTTCTGGGTGCTTGCTATGCTACATTCTATTAAAAATCTTGACACAGGGTAACATTAATATTAAAATGTAAGGTAAAGGTTTATAACTACATAGAGAAAGGACTTATAAACATGGAAAACAGCAAAAAGACAATGGAAAAAATAGTTGCCCTTTGTAAAAACAGAGGCTTTGTATATGCAGGCTCTGAAATTTACGGTGGCCTTGCAAATACTTGGGATTACGGTCCTCTTGGTATGGAGCTAAAAAACAACATCAAAAAGGCTTGGCTTAAAAAGTTTGTTCAGGAGAACAGATATAATGTAGGACTTGATTCTGCTATTCTTATGAATCCACAAACATGGGTTGCATCTGGCCATTTAGGTGGCTTCTCTGACCCACTAATGGATTGTCGTGATTGTAAGACAAGACACAGAGCTGACAATCTTATAGAGGATTTTGACGGTACAAACGTTGCAGGCTGGTCTAACGAGCAGATGATGGATTACATCAACGAGCATAACATTGTTTGCCCTAACTGTGGCAACCACAATTTTACAGATATTCGTCAGTTTAACCTTATGTTTAAAACATTTCAGGGTGTTACTGAAGACAGCAAAAACGAAATTTATCTTCGTCCAGAAACAGCACAGGGTATTTTCGTAAACTTTGCAAATATTCAGAGAACAAGCCGTAAAAAGGTACCTTTTGGTGTTGCTCAGATTGGTAAATCATTCAGAAACGAAATTACACCAGGTAACTTTATATTCAGAGTAAGAGAGTTTGAGCAGATGGAGCTTGAGTTCTTCTGTAAGCCAGGTACAGACCTTGAGTGGTTTGACTATTGGAGAGGCTTCTGCCGTGATTGGCTATACTCACTAAATATGAAGGAAGAAAACCTACGCTTGCGTGACCATTCAGCAGATGAGCTTTGCTTCTATTCAAAGGCTACTACTGACTTTGAGTATTTGTTCCCATTTGGCTGGGGCGAGCTATGGGGTATTGCAGACAGAACAGACTATGACCTTAACCAGCACATTAAGACAAGTGGTAAGAGCCTAGAATATTTCGATCAGGAAACAAACGAGAAGTATGTTCCTTATGTAATTGAGCCATCACTTGGCGTTGAGCGTTTGTTCCTTGCTCTTGTAACAGAGGCTTACGACGAAGAGGTTATATCTGAAAAGGATACAAGAGTTGTACTAAGACTTCACCCAACACTTGCACCATTTAAGGCTGCTGTATTACCATTGTCTAAGAAGCTTGCAGAAGAGGCTGACGAGGTTTACACAATGCTTTCAAAGAGCTTTATGGTAGATTATGACGAGTCAGGCTCAATCGGTAAGAGATACCGTAGACAGGACGAAATTGGTACTCCTTTCTGTATTACATACGACTTCGACTCAAAAGAGGACGGCTGTGTAACTGTTCGTGACAGAGATACAATGGAGCAGGAAAGAGTAAAGATAGACGAGCTTGTTGAGTATATCAGCAAGAAGATTGAGTTTTAATTAAATTAGAATTAAACATAAAAAATCCACTGTGCATAACTGCATAGTGGATTTTTGTCGTTAATTATATAGGTCTGTTTAATAAATAAAGTGCTAAATTAAGGTAGCCTGCAAATGTAACCCATAGTAAATATGGTATTTGCAGTAAAGCAGCTGTTTTATTTACCTGTGCAAAGCTTATTATCATAGCTACAATAAGCACCCATAGCATAATAAGCCATACAAATGCAAATAATACATTGCCCATATTAAAATATATTATAGACCAGAAGAAATTGAAAATAAGCTGAACACCGTATATAACCAGTGCAACATATTTAAAGTCATCGTCAGATTGATAAACCATATAGGCAGATATTCCCATTAATATGTAAAGAATTGTCCATACCACAGGGAAAAGCCACGCTGGTGGTGATAGTGGTGGCTTTGTTAGTCCACTGTACACCATAAAGCTGTCAGCTGTAAGAATACTGGCAAGTATTCCCACGCCTAAGCTGATAAACAGGCTTATAGCTAATTGCTTTAGATTTATATTTTTAATCATACAGCACACACCCTTTCTATATTTTAAGGATATGTCTGATTTAAAATTGATATTACAATTTCTTTATAAGCCCGACAATTATTTTACCCATTCTGTCTGATGCTTCAGAGGCTACTCTTTTTACCTCCTCGTGAGTTACAGGGGTATCTGATAAGCCTACTGCTTTGTTGCTTACCATACTTATTCCACATACAGCCATACCAAGATAATTAGCAACCATAGCCTCACACGCTGTACTCATACCTACAGCATCTGCACCCAGCAGACCAAACATTCTTACCTCAGCAGGTGATTCATAATTAGGGCCTGATGCCTGCACATAAACGCCCCTTTGCATAGAAATATTATTTTCCTTTGCTGACTCCTCTATTTTTGATATAAGTAATTTATTATAAATGTTGCTCATATCTGGGAAACGCTCGCCGTAGCTGTCGTTGTTCTTTCCTATAAGTGGAGATGGCACAAAGCTACTTATGTGGTCTGTAATAATCATTAGGTCACCGGCATTAAACTGTGGGTTAATACCACCACTTGCGTTTGTAAGGATGAGTGTTTCTGCACCTAATAGCTTCATAACACATATTGGTGCAACAGCCTGTTGCATAGAGTAGCCCTCGTAATAATGTATTCTACCCTGCATTACTACAAGATTTTTATTTTCTAAGCGTAGAAAGATAAATCTTCCCTTATGGCCACTTACTGTTGATACAGGAAAATCTGGAATGTCGCTATAATTTATATCTGCTATAATTTCAGCACCATTAAAAACATCGCCTAAGCCAGAGCCAAGCACAACAGCAACCTCAGGCTTAAAAGCTCCTATTTTTTCTTTTATAAATTCAGCGTAGCTTTCAGCATTTGTCATATCCATAGTATTACCTCAATTACATTGTATCAAAGCCAAATCGTTGATAACGGAATAATATATTATCTGCCCAAGCCTTATCTATTTTTATAAAGCCCTTCATAGAGCGTTCTTTTTTGCCAAGTCGGCTTACTATGCTCCAGGATTTTTTATATACATCAAGCTTTGTTGTCTGTGTATAAACCTCTTTATCAGGCTCTAAAAAGAATGTAAAGCCCATTACGTTTTCTTCTTTATTATATACAGAAAAATAGCCTTCCTTTGCCTCTACATTCTTTTTCTTTTGTATAGCACCTGCTACAGCTACCTTTGTAAGCTCTACAGCCATATCGTCAAGCTCTGCCTCGAAAATAATTATTTTCTCTCTGAACTCATTAAAGGTAGGAACTATTCTTTTGGTTATTTTAGGCATATCCTCAAATTCCATATCAACTGCACGGTCAATCATTTGACCCTTTTCTATACCTGGTATAAAATAAACCATAAATTTGTTTTTTACATCATTATATAAACAAGGATAATATAGCCTTGCCCTGTACTCACAGTACGGACAGTAAAAATCGAAAAGCTGACCCGATAAAATTTTATCTCTTAGCTTTATATCCTCTTGTGCGTTAATATTTTTATAAACATGAATGTGGTTAGTTGAGCCACATTTAGGGCAACGTAGCTGTTTGATATCTACCAAAGCCATTGGATTCACCTCCGTATAGTATTATGGGCTTGTTTTAATAATAACGAACTACAGAAATTACCTGTCCTAATATAACACATTCGTCTACAATAATAGGGTCAAAGGTGTCGTTTTCAGGCTGTAGTCTGTAGTGACCGTTTTCCTTGTAAAATCTTTTTACAGTTGCCTCGTCGTCAACCATTGCTACTACTATTTGTCCGTTGTCGGCTACAGGTGTTTTATGCACGATTACAATATCATCGTCTAATATACCTGCGTTTACCATACTTTCGCCTACAACACGCAAAGCAAATAGCTCTCTGCCTCGTCTTATTCTGTCGCTTACAGGTACATAGCCCTGAATATCCTCTACAGCAAGAATAGGCATACCAGCTGTAACTCTACCCATTATTGGCACTACAGCTGTAGCATCGTTGCTTAATCGTATAGAACGGTTAGAGCCTTGGTTACGAATAATAAGCCCCTTTTCTTCAAGAGTTTTAAGATGTGCATGTACAGTTGCAGTAGATTTAAGCCCTGTAGCTGCACAAATTTCTCGTACAGATGGAGATATTCCACTTTGAAGGTTACTGCATATGTAATCAAAAATTTTTTGTTGTGTATTTGTAAGATTTCCCATAATATTGCACCTCACTTAATTATGAGCATATTATAACACAGACTATAGAAAAAATCAAACGTTTGTTTTAAACGTGCTGTGTATATCTATTTTTAATGATTTTTCCACAAAAATACATATTAAATATTGTTCACAATACATTTTACTTTTTTTAATTTATTATTCATACGGTGTTCATAAGTAGAGGTTAATATTTAGACATACTCAATGACGGAGCCGCACCGTCTGAGTATAAAATATGTTCTACCCTCCTCAAATGTACCCCTCAAACTTAAAAGAACAGAGGAACGCTATGGTTAACCGCATAACCATAGCGTTTTTTCTTTTGTTTGTGTATATTGCATATATTATAGCTATAAGATTATACGTAATTTTAGAAATATAGTTTTCTTAAAAAGTTTCAAGGTTCATTCAAGGTAAAGAAAATAAAATGTTATAGAATAGCTTGTAGGTATAGCTATGTCCTTTTATAATTTTCAGAAATTATAAAAGGACATAAAACCTATCTATAGTAAATTATGATATTTGTAAAAATATAAAGGAGTGACTGTTCAAATGGTAGAGGTTAAAAACCTTGTAAAGCGTTACGGTGATAAGCTGGCTGTTGACCACGTTAGCTTTACCGTAAACGAGGGTGAAATTTTGGGTTTTCTTGGCCCTAACGGTGCCGGAAAATCTACAACAATGAACATTATTACAGGCTATCTTTCATCAACATCTGGTACTGTAACAATTGATGGCTGTGAAATTCTGGAGGATCCAAAGGGTGCAAAGTCAAAAATAGGCTATCTTCCTGAAATTCCACCACTATATCAGGATATGACTGTAAAAAGATATCTTGAATTTGTGTACGATTTAAAGAAGGTTACACTGCCAAAGAAAGAGCATCTTGCAGAGGTAAGCAAGGTAACAAAAATAGCAGATGTTTACAATAGAGTTATTAAAAACCTGTCAAAGGGTTACAGACAGAGAGTTGGTCTTGCACAGGCTCTTATTGGTAATCCACCTGTTATTATTCTTGACGAGCCTACAGTTGGTCTTGACCCTAAGCAGATTATTGAAATGCGTAATCTTATCAGAGGCTTAGGCAAAAAGCACACAGTTATTTTGTCATCTCATGTATTGTCAGAAATTCAGGCTGTATGTGACCGTATTGTAGTTATTAACAAGGGTAAGCTGGTTGCTGACGAAAACACTATTGATATTACAACAAACCTTACAGGTGTTAAGCGTATTCAAATGCATATTGATGGTGATGAAAAGGTAGTTTTGCCTGCTTTGCGTAAGGTTGACGGTGTTTCAAGAGTTCGCAAGGTTATGAGAACTGTAGACGGCTTTGATGAATACCTAATTGAGTCTTTACCTAATAACGATGTACGTAAAGCAATATTCTATGCAATGGCAAGCATTGAATGTCCTATAGTAATGATGAGAAATGCAGAAATGTCACTTGAGGACGCATTCTTGAAGATTACAAGTGGTGTTGATGTAGATCTAAAAGGAGGTAGAAAATAATGTCTGCAATTTATAAAAGAGAGCTTAATGCTTACTTTACATCTCCAATAGCTTACGTAGTTTATGCAGTTGCTGCATTATTTGGAGGTATGTTTTTCTGGGGCTGTGTGCTTTTAGCTGATACCACAGATATGACCTATGTATTTTTGAATATGACATCAATCATAATAATCCTTGTTCCTATTTTAACAATGAGATTATTCAGTGAAGAAAAAAATAAAAAGACCGAACAGGGCTTGCTTACTGCACCTGTAAATTTATTAGAAATTGTACTTGGTAAATACTTTGCAGCTTTAACAGTATATGCAATTATGATGTTTATTTTTGTTATATACGCTATTATCATAAGCACCTTTGTAGCACCATCATGGCCTACAATACTATGTAATATTCTTGGTTTACTATTGTTTGGTGCTGCATTAATTTCTATTGGTACATTTTTTTCATCACTTACTGAGAGCCAGATTGTTGCAGCAATAGTTTCTATTGCTGGGGGCTTATTGATTTCTTACATAGATACAATTGCAGGAACAGTTGGTGTTGATTTTGTTCAGAGCATACTATCATCAGTATCATTTACAACACCATATCAGAACTTTGCGTTAGGATTAATCAGACTATCAGATATAATTTTCTTCCTTAGTGTATCTACACTGTTTAATTTCTTTACAGTAAAGGTACTTGAAAGAAGACGCTGGAATTAAGGAGGTGCCAAAATGAATAAGGATAAAAAAGATTTAAACGAGCTTGTTGAAAACAGCGAGCCTCAAGTAACAGAAATTGAGGAAACCGAAGCTGAGGTAGCTACTACAGAAGCAGAGGATAAAGCAACAGAGGCTGACTCAACTAAGGCTGAGCCAAAAAAGGCAGAGAAAAAGAGCAAAGAAAAGAAAGACAAGGGCATTGTTAAATTCTTTACAGGCAGAAAATTCAGAAAGGGTGGATTTTCAACTGCTGTAATAGCTGTATTTGTTGCTGCAATTATTGCTCTTAATATGGTTGCTGTTCTTGTTACAAATAAGGTTTCAATAATGTCACTAGACCTTTCAGAACAGAAGACCTACAACATTTCACAGGATACAATAGACTTTATAGAAACAATTGATAAGGATGTAACTATTACAGTACTTGCTTCAGAAAATGATTATAAGAAAACTAATGAGTTCTATAATATGGCAAGTGTTCTTCTTAAGCAGTTTAACAATCATAATAAGAAAATCAAGATTGAGTATGTAGACCTTACAGCTAACCCTACATATGTAAACAAATATCCAAACGAACAGCTATATGGCTACGAGTATATTGTAAGCTGTGGCGATAAGTACAGAGTTCTTACAGCTTCAGCAGATCTTTTTGAAATAGGCTATACAAGCGATTACTCATCACAGGAGGTTCAGGGTATTAACGTGGAGCCTGCTGTTACAACAGCTATTCTTAACGTAACATCTGAAAATCAGATTAAGGTACAGTTTGTAGAGGGCTTTGGTGAATACAATGCTGAGCCATTTAAAAATCTACTAAAGCAGAATAACTATGATGTAAGCACAGTTACAACTCTTACAGAGGATATAGGCAGTGACACACAGGCTATTGTTCTTTATACACCATCAGTAGATATTGATGATACATCTATGCAGAAGATTAAGGATTTCCTTAACAACAATGGCGAGTATGGTAAAAATCTTATCTATGTTTCAAGCGATCTTCAAATAGAAACACCAAATATTGACGCTCTGCTTGAGGAGTGGGGTATGAAGCTAGCTGAAGGTGTAGTTGCAGAAACAGACTACTCTAAGCTTCTAAGCCCTAACAGTATGTATGTATCTATTGCAGAGTATAACAACACAGCTTATACAGAGGGCTTAAAGGACGCTTCTCTTCCACTTGTATCAGGCTTTACAAGACCTGTAGAAATTACAAAAGAAAACACAGCATCTTCATTGCTTGTTACATCAGCAACAGCAAAGCTAATCCCATTTGGTTCAGACGAAAACTTCTCATTTGAGGATGTTGAGGATAAGCAATATAATATAGCTGCTGTAGGTACTAAGGTTTCAGGAGAAGAGGAAATTGCTTCAAACGTAGTTGTATTTGGTTCTGCACTGGCATTTGACGAAACAGCTATAAAGATTTCATCATATAACAACGGTGCATATATGATTAATATGGTAAATAAGCTTACAGATAATCAGGACGAGGGTATTGCTATTGACGGTAAAGACTTTACAAAGCCTGCACTAGGCATTACAACAGATCAGATTTACGTTTGGTCAATTATCTGTATCGGTGTTATCCCTGTAATAATCATCATATTTGCAATAGTAATATGGGTACGCAGGAGGAATAAATAATGGCTAATAAAAAAACTACAAATAATAAAAGCTCTGAAAAAAGGGAGAATACTAAAGTAGCTGTAAAGGAAGAAAGCATAGACGACGATTCTCTGTTTTACGACAATACAGCAGGTACAATCTTTTCAGCTGATTCAGATGCTGAAACAGGAAGCAACAAAGAGGCTAAAAAGCAGAATAAAAAGAATCAGAAAAATAAGAAAAGCAATAAGCCTGTTAAGAACAGAAAGCCTCTTATCATAGGTGCTTCTATACTTGCTGTGGCAGTTGCTTTGGTTGGTACATACTTTGCTGTGCAGAAATTTGTACCAGACGAAACAGATCCTACTGAAACTACATACCCTACTGATGAAAATGGCGAGCAATACGCAACTGACTTAAAGGGTAATAAAATCAACTCAGAAAAGGATTTAAACGGAAATATACTTGTAGCAGGTATAGAGGAGCTTATAGATCATGTGCCTGCTGATATAAGCAAGGTAAAGGTAACGAATGAGTATGGTTCTTTTGAACTGCTTTCAGAAACACCTACCGAGAAGGCTACAGACGCAGAGGGCAAAGAAACTGTAATAACAGGTGCAACAGTATATACTGTTGTAGGCTACGAGGACGCACCACTTGCGTCAGGCTTGCCAGATGCTGTAGCAAACGATGCAGCTGCTGTAAAAACAACAAATGTAGTTGATATTACAGGTGCAAACCCTGAGGAATACGGCTTAACAAAGCCAAGAGCAACTGTTACTGTTTCATTTGTAAATGGTAACGAGAGAACAATAACAGTAGGTAACGAGGCTCCTGGTGCAACAGGTGTGTATATTATGGTAAATGGTGATAAGGGTATTTATCTTGTAGATGTAGAAAGCGTAGACGCCTTTTTATACAAGAAAACATCAATGCTTGATCCAACTATTACATCAACCTCAGAGGAAAGTGGATCTGCAACACCAAGTAAAGTATCTATAAGTGGAAGTAATTTTAAAGATACACTTGAGTTTGTACCAAACGATGACGAAACAGTTACAGGTGCATACTATAAAATGACTGCTCCTATAGAGGGCTTTGCAAATGTAACAAATGGCTCAGCTGTTTTAGAGTCACTTCGTTCAGTTTCAGCAGATGAGGTTCTTGCTTATAAGCCAAGCAAAGAAGAATTAAAGGCTGAGGGTGTAGACCTTGATAATCCATACGCTGAGATTAATGCTGAATTTACAGATACTAAGATTCATCTATATGCATCAGCAGCATATACTCAGGAAGAAAACAGTATGGTAAAGGTTTATAATCCTGATACAAAAATGCTTTATGCTATTACAGCTTCAAAGGTTGCATGGGCTACAACATCATACGAGGCTATGAGATATGAGTATGTAATGAAGCCTAATATGGACTTTATTAAGAACATAGAAATTACAGCTGGTGGAAAAGCATACAGCTTTGACCTTACAAAGGAAACAGAAACTGATAGCGAGGGCAACGAAACAACCTCAACAGTTGTAAAATGTGGTAACACAACAATCGACAGCTCTAAGTTTGACACATTCTTTATAAACCTTGAATCAGCAGAGCTGAATAGTGTAAAGAGTGGTAACGTAAGTGGTAATGCTGATTTAACAGTTAAATTTACTTATAATAACGACAAGCCAGCTGATACCTTTACTTTCTATAAGGGTGACGCAGGAAAGTACAATTTCTCTGACAATGGCTCAACAATAATTGGTGATGTATTTGATACATACGTAAAGAGCATTATTAAGGATGTTGCACTTGTTGCACAGAATAAAACTGTAGACCCAATCTAATAAATATAAAAAGTTACGCACCATACAGGTAAAGTATGGTGCGTAATTGTTTTAATATTCAATGTCAAAATTATATTTATCTTTTACAAACTCGACTGTTGTATCTTCTATAATTAAATCTATCAGCTTATCAGCCTCAACTCTATATTCCCACGGTACATTAGATAGACTTATATGGAAATAATGTTCTTCTTTAGATTTAACATAAACCTGATACACTGTTGTTTTATCTGCTCTGGTTAGTGTTATTAATGTCATTTCACCTAGCTTAGTATCAGTAACATTCATATTAAATGTTTTTCCGTCTTGTCCGTTAAGACTTGAGTAGTAATCTATCTCGTTTTGAAGCTTGCCCTTAAAAAATGAAGCTGTCAAGGTTACCTCTGTGCCATTAACGTTTCTGTTAAAAAGAGCAAGGCTGGCACTACCACTGGATTCATATATATAACCCTCTGGTATTGGGAATTCTGCTTCAAGATAAGCACCAGATGAATCTGATACTATGTGTGTGTCATATGATAGCTTGGCAGTGTAATCCTCAGGCTCGGTAACAGGCTCTGTTGCCGAGGTATGTGGTTTGAAATAAGACATATCGTAGAAGAATATAGGAACAGCTTCAATTAAAAGTAGAAGGAGAATAGCAACTACAGATATTACCTTTACTAATACATTATTAACCTTTAGTACTTTAACTCTGGTTGTATCGAATTTAGATGGCTCTCTATGAGCATTGTAATTATCATAGTCAAATTGACTGGTAGGAGGAGTACTGTAAAATCCAAACGTTTTACCGTCCTTAGAAGCGTTATCATAGCTAGATGATTGCTTGTCATCAGCAGAAGTGTTATCGTAGCTAGACTGCTTGCTGTCAGTAAGGGTATTATCACCCCAATACTGATTGTTATCAGCAGAGGTGTTATCATAGCCATACTGCCTGTTATCGACAGAGCTGTTATCATAGCTGTACTGCCTGTTATCAGCAGAAGTGTTATCATAGCCATACTGCCTGTTATCAGCAGAGGTGTTATCATAGCCATACTGCTTGTTATCAGCAGAAGTATTATTATAGCTATACCTCTTATTGTCGGCGTTAACCTCATTTGCTTTAGTTAATTGTTGTGAATGTTGACTGTTGTTTTGATATTGATGAAGATAATTAGGAATCGAAAAGCTTGTGCGTTCTACGGTTTGGTCTGGATTATCCAGCGTAGCACCACAGTTTCTGCAATAGTAGCTTTCATTATAATTTTCTTTACCACATCGTTCACATTCCATTATAGATATGTCCCCCTGTTTTTAATACATTTTAAATTTTATACGCCTATTGTATAACAACTAATATTAAATATCAATAACTAATAGTATTAAATGCTATGTTTTTATAATATTTACAAATATTATATAGAATTTAAAATTAATTTATTACTTTATAAGCAATAACAAGTGATAAATATTTAAGATTAGTGATTTAAACTGATTGCTGAAATAAGGGGTGAAAAATTTTTTAAAAAAATTTTCAAAAAAGTGTTGACATTTATAGTGTAATAGTGTATTATAATAACCGTCGCTGATGAGGACGAAAACTCAAGCGAAGTTTCCAGTTGTGGGAGCATAGCTCAGCTGGGAGAGCACCTGCCTTACAAGCAGGGGGTCACAGGTTCGAGCCCTGTTGTTCCCACCAAAATTGGCCCGGTAGTTCAG
>JAXJUF010000049.1:0-20371 GCA_036309185.1 Acutalibacteraceae bacterium | reverse complement strand
TGTTCGTCAGACCAAGAGTTTGCCTTAGGCTTACTTCATACTCCACCTCACGGTGGACGCACTTGCCCTCAGCTAACAGTTCCTACTGCCAAGCCTGTAGTGGACTTTCACCACCGAGTTACTGTCCATTCTGGGCAAACACCAAAAGTCGGTTTACTGATTCTTTTATCAGCAAACCGACTTTTGATTTAAAACCATAAATAATAAAAATTTATTACTTTGTAGCCTTATCGGCTGCAAATACTAGAATAATTGTAACACAATCGAGTTGTTACTCACATCATCAAATCTTCGATTTTTATATCTCATAGTTTTTTTACTTTGAAAAAACACTCTTTCCTATTTGTTCATATCTGTTTTGAAATTATGTAAAAAATATGTGGAAAACTTTAACTTATCGGTAATTTTACAACTTATATATTTTAAAATTTTCAATGGTTAGCATACTGTTTAGTATTCTTGCAAATTGCAATTTACGAGACTATTAATTAATAAAAGGTTGAAGTATATTTAATGTTAAATCATGAAGCATTCCATAATATTCATTATTAGCAATAAACATATTATACCCGTAATTCTCGTTAATATAATCTATAGTAACATATGTCTCAAAATTACCAGAGTGACAAACTCCACCATACCTTCTCTCTAAACCATAGCCATAGCGAATGGCAATTTCAGTAGTGTAATTGTCGCTCATCTCTTCATAGCTTTCTCTTGAAATCAGCTTACCACTTACCAGACCTGTCATCCATTTGTCCATATCATAAGCATTAGAAACAATATCGCCTGCTCCCTTTGCAGTAAAAATTTCATCATCCATCGTCATTTTCACATCTGAATCAGGTAGTATTAATTCATTATAATCCAAACCAGTAACCCATTCCGGATTATTCTTTATTTCGTTAGCAAATCCAGTATTAGACATTTCTAAAGGCTTAAAAATATTTTCTCTTATAAAAGCATGATAATCCTTTCCTGACACCTGCTCTACAATACAAGCTAATATAAAATAATTAGGATTAGAATACTCATAGCTTGTATCAGGGTCAAAATTAAGTGGTTGGTTAAAAAAGCAAGCTAAAACATTCTCTGTATTATACTCATCAATTTCACTGAAAATTGCATTTTCATATGCATTGCAATTTAGTATTCCTGAACGCATTGTAAGTAGATTTTTTATTGTAATATCCTTACCGTATTGATATTCAGGAAAATACTTATCTAATGTATCATCAACGCTTAGTTTGCCCTGCTCCTTAAGCATCATAATAGCTGTTGCACAAAACTGCTTTGAAAGCGAACCTATATACATACTAGATTCAAGAGTAATGTCATTTCCCTTATCATCTTTACCCGTTGCTGACTGATATACTACCGAACCATTTTGAGTAAGATATACAATACCATCAAATTTCATCTTTTTTAAAACACTATCTATATGAGCTTTTATTTCATCATTGCTCATCATAGCTTCGGTACCAGATGTAGCTTCAGTTGCTGTAGTAGCAATTGGAATAGTCGCCTCTGTATTATCACCACTATTAAATGAACAAGCAGTAGCACTAACCAACATAGCACAGCATAGTATTGTTGCAAGTAACCTTTTCATAGTATCAAATCCATTCTTTAATTATTCTTTGATACCAACATTATAAACCTATGGTTGAGTAGCATCAAGCAACCTGTTGTTTAAAAATTCAAACAGCACTAAATTATTTTAAACTGCTGGTTTACTTTAAAAGAGGTTTAGTGCGTGAAATCGACCAAAGAAAATCATAACTTTCAGTTATTGTTAGTTCATCTGCAAAGCATAAAAGTGGAATAACTGAGCTTTCTTGCTTAAACATATATGAATTAATCTCGCCATCGGCAGTTTCGATAATACTTTTTGTTGCCATATTATTTTCGCACAAAATTTCCATATATTTATCAATTTGCTCCTCGGCAAGTCCTGTATTTTTGCTAATGAGTGAGGTTGCAACAGGTGTATTAAGTCGTGAATACATATAGAAAATTATATTAAGAATATTTTTATCTGCAAAAATTTCAAATATCTTTAGTAGCTTTTCAACATCGGCAAGTTGTTTTTTATGCCACTTTTCGGCTCTTTCATTAAAAAGAAATACTGAAAATCATATGATAGCCTTGTTAGAGCCATACCATCATCCTGCATAATCTTTGAAAAATAATTCGATGTACTATTATCGTTAGAAAATCGCTCAATAAAATCATTATAAAAATATTCAGGAAATACAGAGTCTGGCATCAATCCGTTTTCTATTACCCAACAAAGGTTGAATGCAAAACGATACGCCTCGTCCTTAGGCATCTGATTAATACGTCGTGCTATCATCAGCGATAGGTTTTCCTCGCCTATTCCAAATAATGTATCAATACTTACTGATAGCACCTGTGACAATTTTGGTAGCAATTCTACATCGGGTGTGCCTCCTCGTTCCCATTTTGATACTGCTTGAGTGGTAACCCCTATAAGCTGACCAAGCTGTTCCTGTGTAATACCCTTTTCTGTGCGATATTTTTCTATTTGCTTACCGATAACACTCATATTTAAACCCCCAGTCGATTTACTTTGTTATCATTGTACCAACTATCAACGCTTTTGGCAAATATAATTAATACTAAACTCTGATAAAAAGTGTACAAGAATTCACGGGCAGATTTTGTGCCAAACAAATACTAATCCACAGCAAGGCTGATGCCTTGCGAGAACGCAGTGTAAAGTTTGGTGCAAAATATTCCGTAAAGAAATCTATTTTTTAATAAAGTTTAGTATAAAAGATATATTCAGATTGTTGTGCTAACAGAGTATCATTATAATAAAAAAGCTCCCTGTAAGTAGTAGGTTCAATTAACAAACAACACTGTTACAGGGATTAAAAACAGGTCTTGAAGTCATACAACCTCAAGACCTGAATTTTTTATATTATGCTGAAAAATCCTTATTTAAAGCGATTTCTCAAATTATTTTGTAGCCTCGTAAACTGCAACTGCACAAGCAACTGTAGCACCTACCATTGGGTTGTTACCCATACCCATTAGGCCCATCATCTCAACGTGAGCAGGAACTGAAGAAGAACCAGCAAACTGAGCATCACCGTGCATACGACCCATTGAGTCTGTTAAGCCATAAGAAGCAGGACCGGCACCCATATTATCTGGATGTAGTGTACGACCTGTACCACCACCTGAAGCAACTGAGAAGTAGTTTACACCGTTCTCAATAGCCCACTTCTTATATGTACCAGCAACAAGATGCTGGAAACGAGTTGGGTTAGTTGAGTTACCTGTAATAGATACACCAACGTTTTCCTTCTGCATAATTGCAACGCCCTCACGAACATCGTCAGCACCGTAGCAACGTACGTTAGCTCTCTCACCGTCTGAGTAAGCTGTTTCTTTAACAACCTTTAGCTCGCCTGTGAAGTAGTCAAACTGTGTCTGAACATATGTAAAGCCGTTGATTCTTGAAATAATATAAGCTGCGTCTTTACCAAGACCGTTAAGGATAACCTGTAGAGGCTCTTTTCTAGCCTTGTTAGCGTTTCTTGCGATACCAATAGCACCCTCAGCAGCTGCAAAGCTCTCGTGACCTGCTAGGAAAGCAAAGCACTTTGTTTCGTCTCTAAGTAGCATAGCACCTAGATTACCGTGACCAAGACCAACGTTTCTCTGCTCTGCAACAGAACCAGGAATACAGAAAGCCTCTAGACCAATACCGATAGCCTCTGCAGCATCAGCAGCTGTAGTAACCTCTTTCTTTAGTGCAACAGCACAACCTAGTGTGTAAGCCCAACCAGCGTTCTCAAATGCGATTGGCTGAACATCCTTTACAATTTTATATGGGTCAAAGCCCTTGTCAAGACATAGCTGTCTAGCCTCTTCAAGATTTGCAATACCATACTCGGCAAGGCATTTCTCAATTTTAGGCATTCTTCTGTCCATACTTTCAAATGTAACTGCCATTATTAAGTCCTCCCTTACCAATTACTCTTCACGAGGGTCAATATACTTAGCTGCGCCATCAAAGCGACCATACTGACCGATGTTGTTTTTGTATGCTTCATCAGGGCTAACACCGTGACGGATATCCTCAAGCATTTTACCTAGCTTAACGAACTGATAGCCGATAACCTCGTTATTTTCATCAAGAGCTGTCTTAATAACATAACCCTCAGCCATCTCCATATAACGAACGCCCTTAACCTTTGTGCTGTACATTGTACCAACCTGTGAACGTAGACCCTTACCAAGATCCTCTAGACCAGCACCTACTGGTAGACCACCCTCAGAGAAAGCTGTCTGGCTTCTACCATAAACAAGCTGCTCGAAAATGTTCTTCATAGCTGTGTTAATAGCATCACAAACAAGGTCTGTATTTAGGCACTCTAGAAGAGTTTTACCTGGTAGAATTTCAGCAGCCATAGCAGCTGAGTGAGTCATACCTGAGCAACCAATTGTTTCTACAAGAGCTTCCTCAACGATACCCTCTTTAACATTTAATGTTAGCTTACAAGCACCCTGCTGTGGAGCACACCAGCCAATACCGTGTGAAAGGCCGGAAATGTCTTTAATTTCGTAAGATTTTACCCATTTACCCTCTTCAGGAATAGGTGCAGGACCGTGGTTAGGGCCCTTTGCTACAGTGCACATATGTTCAACTTCTTTTGAATAAATCATGTGTACTACTTCCTTTCATCTTAATGTTTGTAAAATTGCTTACACTTTTTTACATATTAATTATAAGCATTTTTTCCATTCTATGCAAGTATTTAAAGGGAATATTTGAAAATTTTAATTAAAATTGTCATATAATTTCTATTTCTAACACCATACAAACACAAAGGGTGCACATACAAGATGTGCACCCTAAATAACTACTTAACAAGTATAAGTACTATATTAAATTAAGCGTTTGTTGACTCTCTTCTCTTGCGAGCAAGAACAGTAACACCCATAGCAGCTAGTAGAACTGTTGCTAGTGCAACAACAGCTGAACCGCCGTTTGTATCAACTGTACCCTTACCTGAGTTTGAGTTGTTGTTGTTTGTATTGCTTGTAGCCTTTGTAGCGTCTGTAGCAGACTGTGTTGGCTTCTCTGTTGGTGGTAGAGTTGCTGGTGCTGGCTCTGTTGGAACCTCAGCCTCGTTTACGTGATCGTAATCTAGGTCGAAGTATGGGTTTACAGCAACCTTGCTATATCCCCAGTACTCGTCAGCAACTGTAACAACATTACCATCTGCATCCTTTAGAGGCTCTGTTGTGATATCGCCTGTACGTGGGTTGAAGTATTTCCACTCAACCTTGTAAACATCCTGAAGCTCGCCTGTTAGACCATTTGTAACCTGCTCGATTTCAGCAACGTAACCTAGACAACCTGCGATGTAAGCACCCTCGATTGAAGGATCAACTTTATATAGAGCGTCAGAAATGTTATTGCTCATTGGATCGTCAACCTTGATATCCTTAGTCTGAAGCTTGAACTTCTTGTTCTCTTCTACCTTGTCACTAATACCATTGTTCCAGATAATGCTTGTAGCAAATGATGGAGCAAAACCGTAGTAGATGTTCTTGTCAGCGTAAATGTCATTGCCGTTTTCATCAAGAACTGATAGCTTCTTAGCCTCAACGCCTGGCCAATCAGCATTACTTAGACCACCACAGTACCAGTAGAAGCCTACCTCAAAGTCTTTAGCATCTTTGTGCTCTGTAAGCCACTCTGTTGGTACATCGAAGTAGTAAACGTTGAAATAACCATTCCAGTCAGCTGGGAACTCCTTAGACTCTTTGTAGATATCTCTGTTTGTATCCTTTGCAGGAACATTCATATCAGCTGGTAGAGGTAGACCAGGAATACGACCATATGGATCTGTTACATTAGAATCTGTTGGCTTCTCTACTGGAGCTGTTGGATCTGTTGGATCTGTTGGAACTATTGGAGCTGATGGATCTGTTGGATCTGTTGGAGCCTCTGAAGGCTTTGTTGGTGGAGCTGGTGGAACTGGTGGATTATCAATAATCGCCTGAAGCTCCTGAACAAATTTGTTGTAAGCCTCTTCTGTTAGAAGATCTGGGTTATCATAACCTGTCTTGCCTTCATCCATACCAGCTTTGTACTCTGTCTGGAACTTAGTTGCAATAGACTCAGCTGTCTCACCTTCTACAATACCAACACCCTGAACCTTACCTGTTGATGTGATTCCAAGGTGAGCACCCTGATCTGGGTTGTTCATCCATGCACAAGCCTTACAAGTCTGAGCACTGTCAACTGGGTTCTCTAGTAGTTCATCAAGAACATATGCAGTATCACCAATACAAGCATCACTAAATGTTGTATCGTATGTCTGCTCACCACCTAGAGCGTGGAAAATAACTAGATCAGTGTTGATCTCCTTACCCTCAGCATTTGTTTTTGGGATATCGAATGAGTATAGGTTCTCACCATCCTCATTAGTCATTTTTAGGGCTTTGTTATCCCAACTGTATAGAGCACCATCCTTGCTACCCCAAACATAGCAATAGTATGTGCCACGCTGTGCGCCAGCTTTACCGCCTAAACCTGTAGAATCGAAATAAATCTTACCACGAGTATCAGCAGCAGATGTAGTAGCAGCAGAAACAGTTGCAAGAGAAGCAACCATAGCAGCTGTTAAAACTACGCTAAGTACTTTTTTCTTAGACATTTGTCTTTTCCTCCTTTAAAAAAATATTATATTTGAAGATAAACTTCGCAGAATTATTATACACCATCGTTAACAGTTTTTCAATAATTTTCATATCTTATTTATATTTTCGTAAATATAAACAATTTTGTAACCTGTTTATTACTTAAATCAAAAACAGATCATCTTTTTTACAATTCTAAAAAACATATTATGTTTACATTGAACAAAAAAATCAGCCATCCCGAAGGATGGCTGATAAAGCAAGAAATTAATTAACTAATTAATTTTAAAAATTACTCAGCAATTCTCTTTCTAGCAACTACTACGCCTGCACCAGCTAGCATTAGCATACCGATAAGTAGAGCAACTGATGTGCTGTCGCCTGTAGCAACCTTACCTGTAGCTGTTGATGAATTTGAAGTAGTTGATGAATTTGATGTAGATGATGTAGCTGTTGTAGCTGTTGTTGCTGTTGTAGCTGTTGTAGCTGTTGTAGCATCTGTAGCCTTTGTAGCCTCATCTGTTGGAGCTGTAGCCTCATCTGTTGGAGCTGTAGCATCATCTGTTGGAGCTGTAGCATCGTCTGTTGCTGGCTCTGTAGCATCGTCTGTTGCTGGCTCTGTAGCGTCGTCTGTTGCTGGCTCTGTTGGATCCTCAACAATACCCTTGCAAATAGCGCCTGCACACTTTGTCTCTGGGTTGAATGTGATTACAACTGAAGTTACACCTGGATCTAGGAATACAAGAGCATCTGTGTTCTCGCCTAGAGCCTCGCCCTTATCGTTGTATGATACATCCCAAGAACCGTCCTGAGCAACCTTGTAAGAAACAGCGTTATCCCACATATCCTCTGTTACAGGGATCTCAACTGAATAGATACCATCTGTACCCTTTGTTAGCTGATAAGCAGGAGCGTCTGGTGTCCAAACTGGGTCGAATAGTGGTGCACCACCAACTGCAAAGTATGTATGCTCTTCAGCAACTGCAGGTGTGTATGGATTGTCAATGCAGCTTGTTGTCTTGTAACCATCAAATGTGATTGTTACTGTCTTAGCTGTCTCAGCTGTCTCGCCAAAGTTAACAAGTGAGTTTGAGTCTAGACCATAAGCTACGCCATCCTCATTGAATGAGAACTCCCATGGGTTACCCTCAACATAGTCTCTTACAACTACCTTGTACTGAGCGCCGTAATCGAAATCTGTTACGCCATCGTTACCAACACCTGTTAGGTTTAGGTACCAAATACCAGCAACCTCATCGTAAGTCATGTTGAAAGCGTCGTTCTCTGGCTGCCAAGAACTACCACCTAGAAGATTAGCATCACCAACAACTGTATAGTTATAAGCCATTGGATTCCAATCTGCTGGTAGCTCTGTTACCTCTGCTGATACAGAAACAGCACTAACTGCAGCCATTGATACTACTAATGCTGATGATAGTAGTACACTAGCAAGTTTTTTCATTGGAAATTTCCTCCCTAAAAATAATATAATTTTTCCGAAGTCCATGCTTCAGTAAGCATATTATACTACATAAATCTTTTCAAAGTCAATAAGTATAATTCAAATTTGTAACTATTTTGTTAATTTTGTTACTAAGGTACAAAATTATTCACCTTTTATATAACCTATATATCACCACTGGTTACTTTTATACAATCCTAATATCTGTTTTTGTGATATTTTTATAAAAACAGATATTGTTTTTAGTTAATAAAATATAACAAATAATTATTTTTCTTTGATAAGATATTTTTGCTTTTAATATATAATTTCACTATACTAAATCAAAAAACAACCATCTATACCACAAAACAGAGCACCCTCATAAGAAGGTGCTCGTTCTATATATTTTACATTTCAATTGTCTGGTCTACTAAAGATGTAGGATAGTTTTCTTCTAGCTCTACATTACTGTAGCGATTCATACCTGTACCAGCAGGTATAAGCTTACCAATAAGAACATTTTCCTTTAGACCAACAAGTGGGTCAACCTTACCCTTAATAGCTGCATCTGTAAGAACACGAGTTGTTTCCTGGAATGATGCTGCTGATAGGAAGCTGTCTGTAGCAAGTGAAGCCTTTGTAATACCAAGCAACTGCTGTGTAGCTGTTGCAAGCTCTAGCTCTGTTTCACCTGCATCTATTCTACTCTGTAGGTCTTCGTTAGCAAAGATAAATTCGTTTCTTGATACTAGTGAACCAGTCATTAGATTTGTTGAACCTGGATCCTCAATCTTAACCTTCTTCATCATCTGTCTTACGATAACCTCGATATGCTTATCGTTGATAGCAACACCCTGTAGACGGTAGGTACGCTGTACCTCTTCTATCAGATAATTCTGTACTGCCTCAACACCAAGAATGTCAAGAACATCGTGTGGATTCTTAGCACCCTCTGTAATCATATCTCCAGCCTTAACAAACTGACTCTCTTGAACCTTTTCTCTTGAACCGTGAGGAATCAAGTAGCTTCTTTCCTCTGCTGTTTCTCTGTTAAAGATTACAGCGTGGCGAGCACCCTTGATTGTATCAAATCTAACCTCACCATCGATTTCACTAAGGATAGCCTGATGCTTTGGTCGTCTGCTCTCGAACAATTCTTCTACTCTTGGAAGACCCTGAGTGATATCCTCACCACCAGCTACACCACCAGTATGGAATGTACGCATTGTAAGCTGAGTACCAGGCTCACCGATAGACTGAGCAGCAATAACACCAACAGCCTCACCAACTGTTACAGGCATACCGTTTGCAAGGTTAGAACCATAGCACTTACGGCAAACACCGTGCTTAGCTCTACAGCCAAGAATTGAACGAATTTTAATCTTTTCTACGCCACTGTTACAGATAATATCAGCTTCTTTTTCGCCCATCATATTATCCTTTGAAACTAGAATTTCACCAGTGCTAGCATCAACAAAATCTTCAACAAGATATCTACCAAGAAGTCTTTCTCTTAGGTCTTCAATCTTTCTCTTACCGTCGTAAATTGTATAAATCTCAATACCGTCGTGTGTTCCACAGTCGTCCTCTCTAACGATAACATCCTGTGATACATCAACAAGTCTACGTGTCAAGTAACCTGAGTCAGCTGTACGAAGCGCTGTATCAGCAAGACCCTTTCTAGCACCACGAGAAGAAATAAAGTATTCCAAAATGTTCAAGCCTTCACGGTAGTTAGCTCTGATTGGAATTTCGATTGTCTTACCTGATGTATTGGCGATAAGACCACGCATACCAGCAAGCTGTCTAATCTGTGACATACTACCTCTCGCACCAGAGTCAGCCATCATCCAGATTGGGTTGTAAGCGTCCATATTATTCTTTAGTGCGTCTGTAACATCGTCTGTAGCCTTGTTCCAAATTTTAAGAACATTCTTATAACGCTCTTCATTGCTCATCAAGCCCTGATTGTAAAGCTCTGTAATCTCGTCCTTATCAACCTCTGCCTTTGCAATGATTTCCTTTTTAGCAGGTGGAATAGCTGCGTCACAAACGGCAACAGTAATTGCACCGATTGTTGAATATTTATAACCCTGTGACTTGATAGCGTCAAGTACTACTGAGGTTGTATTTGTACCGTGCTTTCTGATACATTTATCTATAATTTTACCTAGTGCTGACTTACCTACAAGGAATTCAACCTCGTATCTTAATGCATTTTCAGGATCTGATCTATCAACAAAGCCTAAATCCTGTGGGATTGGTCTGTTGAAAATAATCTTACCAACTGTGGCATCTACAATACCTGAAACTGTTTTTCCGTCAATTTCTTTTGTACGGCGAACCTTGATTTTAGAGTGAAGAGAAATAATCTTAGCATCATAAGCCATAAGAGCTTCGTTTTCATCTCTAAATATCTTGCCTTCACCTGGCTCTCCGTCCTTATCAAGTGTAAGGTAATAAGAACCAAGAATCATATCCTGTGAAGGAACAGCAACAGGACGACCATCAGAAGGCTTTAGTAGGTTACCAGCAGCAAGCATTAGGAATCTTGCCTCTGCCTGTGCCTCTGCTGACAATGGAACGTGAACAGCCATCTGGTCACCGTCAAAGTCAGCGTTGTACGCTGTACATACAAGTGGGTGTAGCTTCAATGCTCTACCCTCAACCAGTACAGGCTCAAACGCCTGAATACCAAGTCTGTGAAGTGTAGGAGCACGGTTAAGCAATACTGGGTGACCCTTAATTACTACCTCAAGAGCGTCCCAAACCTCTGGCTTAGCTCTTTCTACTGCTTTTCTAGCTGCCTTAATATTAGCTGAAACCTTAGTTTCAACCAATCTCTTCATAACGAAAGGCTTAAATAGCTCTAGTGCCATTTCCTTAGGAAGACCACACTGGTACATCTTTAGCTCAGGACCAACTACGATAACTGAACGACCTGAATAGTCAACACGCTTACCAAGTAGGTTCTGACGGAAACGTCCCTGCTTACCCTTTAGCATATCAGAAAGTGACTTCAACGCTCTGTTGTTAGGGCCTGTTACTGGTCTACCTCTTCTTCCGTTGTCGATAAGTGCATCTACAGACTCCTGTAGCATACGCTTTTCGTTTCTTATAATAATGTCTGGAGCTTCTAGCTCAAGAAGCTTTCTCAAACGGTTATTTCTGTTAATAACTCTACGGTACAAATCATTAAGGTCAGATGTTGCAAATCTACCACCATCTAGCTGTACCATAGGACGAATATCTGGTGGAATTACAGGAACAACATCCATAATCATCCACTCAGGGCGATTACCTGAGATTCTGAACGCCTCAACAACCTCAAGTCTTTTTACAAGACGAACCTTTTTCTGTCCACTTGCAGTTTCAAGCTCTTCCTTCAACTCAGCAGAAAGAACCTCTAGGTCGATTTCTTCAAGAAGCTTTTTAATAGCCTCGGCACCCATACTTGCCTCAAAATCGTCCTCGTATTTCTCACGCATCTCTCTGTATTCGTTATCAGTAAGAATTTGCTGTTTTACAAGACCTGTACCCTCACCTGGGTTTGTTACTATATAAGATGCAAAGTAAAGTACCTTTTCAAGTAATCTTGGAGAAATGTCTAGCATTAAACCAATTCTTGAAGGAATACCCTTAAAGTACCAGATATGAGAAACAGGAGCAGCTAATTCGATGTGTCCCATTCTCTCTCTTCTTACCTTAGCACGTGTAACCTCAACACCACAGCGTTCACATACCTTGCCCTTGTAGCGAATTCTCTTGTACTTACCACAGTGGCACTCCCAGTCCTTCTGTGGTCCGAAAATCTTCTCACAGAAAAGACCGTCTGTTTCAGGTTTTAGAGTACGGTAATTTATTGTTTCAGGCTTGGTAACCTCGCCATATGACCATTCTCTGATCTGATCAGGTGAAGCAAGTCCGATTTTTATTGATTCAAATACATTAAATTCCATTATATGCCTTACCTCCTGAATTATAACTCGTCACTGCCGTAGCCGTCACCAAAGTCTAGCAGATCTTCTGTTTCTTCCTCAGCATAGCCGGATTCATCAATCATAATATCGCCTTCCTGATCCTCATCATACTGATAGCCGTCCATATCGGTCATAACAGTTTCAGAGTTCATAAGGTCTTCAGCCTCCTGCTTGTCTGTAGCTGTAGGAATATCGTCATCCTCGTCAAAGCTCTGTCTTAAGTCAATTTCTTCGTTATTCTTATCAAGTACACGAACATCAAGTGAAAGTGACTGAAGCTCTTTGATAAGAACCTTAAATGACTCAGGAACACCAGGTGTTGGAATGTTCTGACCCTTAACGATAGATTCATATGTCTTAACACGACCAACAACGTCGTCAGACTTAACTGTAAGGATTTCCTGTAGTGTGTAAGCTGCACCATAAGCCTCAAGTGCCCAAACTTCCATCTCACCGAAACGCTGACCACCAAACTGTGCTTTACCACCAAGAGGCTGCTGTGTTACCAATGAGTAAGGACCTGTTGAACGAGCGTGAATCTTATCATCTACAAGGTGATGTAGCTTTAGGTAGTACATATAACCTACTGTTACAGGGTTATCGAACCACTCACCTGTTCTACCATCACGTAGCTTTGTTTTACACTGCATAGAAATGCCTTCTCTATTAAAGCATTCTGTAAAGTCGATATATTTTGGAGATTCTGGCTCAGGTAGCTCTCCTGCCTTCGCCTTTTCGCTAACACCCTCATAAATCTTGAAGATGTCCTGCTCATGAGCACCGTCGAATACAGGTGTCATAATCTTCCAGCCAAGTGCCTTAGCAGCATAACCCAAGTGAACCTCAAGTACCTGACCGATGTTCATACGAGAAGGTACGCCCAATGGGTTAAGAACGATATCAAGTGGTGTACCATCTGGTAGGAATGGCATATCCTCCATAGGTAAAATTCTTGAAACTACACCCTTGTTACCATGACGACCAGCCATCTTATCACCAACAGAGATTTTTCTCTTCTGTGCAAGATAACAACGTACTACCTGATTAACACCAGGCTGTAGCTCGTCAGCACTATTCTCACGTGTAAATACCTTTACATCTACTACAATACCACATTCACCGTGTGGTACTCTTAGAGAAGTATCTCTTACCTCTCTTGCCTTTTCACCAAAGATAGCTCTTAGAAGTCTTTCTTCAGCTGTAAGCTCTGTTTCACCCTTAGGTGTAACCTTACCAACAAGAATGTCTCCAGCCTTAACCTCGGCACCAATGTGAATAATACCGTTTTCGTCAAGGTCTTTAAGCATATCCTCGCCGACATTTGGAATATCTCTTGTAATTTCTTCAGGGCCAAGCTTTGTATCTCTTGACTCTATCTCATATTCCTCTATATGAATTGATGTATAAACATCATCTCTAACAATCTTTTCATTAATAAGAACAGCATCCTCGTAGTTATAACCTTCCCAAGTCATAAATCCGATAAGAGCATTCTTACCAAGACTGATTTCACCATTGTTTGTTGCAGGACCGTCAGCAAGAACCTCGTTCTTCTTAACTCTCTGTCCCTTAGATACTATAGGTATCTGATTAATACAGGTACTCTGGTTAGAACGCATAAACTTAGTGATTTCAAAATCCTGTACTCTGCCTGAATCGTAAAGAACAGTAATCTTATCAGCACTAACCTTTGTTACAACACCGTCTTCCTCTGAAAGAACACAAATACCTGAGTCAACACCAGCCTTGTACTCCATACCTGTACCAACAATAGGTGACTCTGTTACAAGAAGTGGAACAGCCTGACGCTGCATGTTTGAACCCATCAACGCACGGTTAGCATCATCGTTTTCAAGGAATGGGATCATTGCAGTAGCTACAGATACAACCATTCGAGGAGATACGTCCATATAGTCAAAGCGTTCACGATCAAGCTCGACGAACTCATCTCTGAATCTACCGTTGACAATCTGGTTTTTAAATCTTCCTTCCTCGTCAAGTGGAACGTTAGCCTGAGCAACAATGTAGTTATCCTCTACATCTGCTGTCATATATTCAACTTCATCAGTTACAATGCCTGTTTCTTTATCTACCTTACGGAAAGGAGCCTCGATAAAGCCGTATTTGTTAATCTTAGCAAATGTTGCAAGGTATGAAATCAAACCGATGTTAGGTCCTTCAGGTGTTTCAATAGGACACATACGACCGTAGTGGCTATAGTGTACGTCACGAACCTCAAAGCCTGCTCTATCTCTTGACAAACCACCAGGACCAAGTGCTGAAAGTCTTCTCTTATGTGTAAGCTCGGCAAGAGGGTTTGTCTGATCCATAAACTGTGACAATGGAGAAGAACCGAAGAACTCCTTAATTGCTGCTGTTACAGGACGAATATTAATTAGGTTATTAGGTGTAAGACCCTCAATATCCTGAGCGTTCAATGTCATTCTTTCTCTAATAACTCTTTCAAGTCTTGAGAAACCAATTCTGAACTGATTCTGAAGAAGCTCACCAACACAACGAATACGACGGTTACCTAAATGGTCGATATCGTCTGTAAGACCGATACCGTGTGCTAGGTTGTTCATATAGTTGATTGTTGCAAAAATATCATCAATAGTGATTGTGTTAGGAATAAGCTCTGCTCTTCTTCTTCTTAGCTCTGCTTTAAGTGTTGCTTCGTCATCACCACAAGCATCAAGAATTTCCATAAGAACATCAAACTGTACCATTTCGTTGATGTTACAAGCAGCCTCAGCGTCAAAGCTTACATACTTGCTTATATCAACCATACCATTTGATAGAACCTTAACTCTTGCACCCTCAGCGTCATAAACATAAGCCTCTTTTACACCTGCATTTTCAATCTCAAGTGCTAAATCTCTGTTTACAACCTCGTCAGGCATAGCCATAATCTCGCCTGTGCGTGGATTTACGATTGGCTCTGCAAGCTTCTGCTCTGTAATTCTTGAAGCAATACCAAGCTTTTTATTATATTTATATCTACCAACTCTTGACATATCGTATCTTCTTGTATCGAAGAACAAGCCAAATAGATGGTTCTGAGCGTTTTCTAGTACAGGTGGCTCGCCTGGTCTCTGCTTTTTGTAAACCTCTAGCAATGCCTCCTCTGTATTGTGGCAAGGGTCCTTTTCAAGTGTTGCACGAATTCTTTCGTCCTCACCAAAATGCTCAAGAATCTGAGCATCTGTGCCCAAGCCTAAAGCTCTGATAAATACAGTTATAGGAATCTTTCTGTTTTTATCAATACGAACATAGAAAACATCGTTAAGATCGTTTTCATACTCCAGCCAAGCACCTCTGTTAGGTATAACTGTAGAGCTAAACATCTTTTTAGATGTTTTGTCATATTCCATCTTATAGTATACGCCAGGTGATCTTACAAGCTGAGAAACAATAACTCTTTCTGCACCATTAATTACAAATGTGCCACTTGGAGTCATTAAAGGGAAGTCACCCATAAATACGTTTGACTTTTTAATTTCACCTGTTTCGGTATTTGTAAGAGTAGCTGTTACTCTTAGAGGTGCTGCATATGTTGCATCTCTCTCTTTACATTCTTTTACACTGTAGTTAGGATGTTCAACATCCAGTGTGTAGTCAATGAAGTCAAGCACATATGTTCCTGCGTGGTTTGTAATACCAGAAACATCCTTGAATACCTCTTTTAAACCTTCTTTTAAAAACCAGTTGTAAGAATCCTTCTGGATTTCAATAAGGTTAGGCATTTCGATAACTTCATCAATTTTAGCGAAAGACATTCTTTCTGCTCTACCAAGTTTTACAGGCTTGACATTTACCATAGGCGTATCACTCCGTTCATAAAATTTAGTCAGTTATTTCTATCTTTTATCAGATAACCAAATGACTTAAAAATTCCCAAAAAGGTATTGATTTTTTTAAAAATCTATGCTAATATTCAATCGTTAAATAATTGAATAGGGTACTTTTTGCCATTATGCTACATTCTGTAAGTATAACCCCTTGATGTCAAATTGTCAAGGGGTTTTTTGTTTTTTTATCAAAAATCGCATAAAAATAAAAGTTTTCCACATTTCGACAGAAATATACAGCTAAAATCAAGTGTTTTTTAACCTTAAATACACTTGGCTGGGTTGTATGTTTCTTAATGCAAATACAAGTATAAAAACGCTCAATAAATGATGATTTTCTTCATACATTTATTAAGCGTTTTTATTGTTTAGGAAAATTAATCCCACCAGAAATACCATATTTTTGATAATGCAAGACAATCAGCTACTTCACTTAGTGTTCCTGTAAATGTACATTGATAAACTCTGTCTGGTGTAAAAGCAAAATGCTCCTTTGCTGCTTGAAGTGACTCTTCTTTTTTTATAGGCTTTGGAACTCTCATTTCCATTACATCGTGTGAAATTGTTACAGGCACTGCTCCATATTTTTCGTACCAATATTTACAAATAGCTGTCATATCTTGGACATCAGGACATTCATTCCAACCACCAAATGGAATATACGCTACCAGCTCCCAAGGCTTAGTTGTTGGCACATAAAGCAATATTACCTCTTGCTCTCTAAACGCTGTATATTTCTTTATCTCCATTGGAGCTTCATCAAACTCACCTATAAATTCATCTATATCAAATTCTTCATCTTCGGTTATATATTCATTGTAACGAGTTTGAAGTAATTCTTCACCTGATTTAAGCTCACTGTTTAAAGTATTCTGCAAAGAATAACCATCATCTTTTAATACATCAATAAATTCGTCCAATACTTCATCAGCAGGAACCAATACAGGTGTAAAGCCTTCCTTTTGACCTTGCAAAAATGCTTCTTCATATAAATTCATTATATATTTATAATCTGCATTTGATGAAAATATCTTGTACTGATACCCTAATTTATCAATAATACTTTTAGAAATAGAATTAGCCTGTTCGTAGGTTAATTCAAAGCTATTATTTTTATTTGTCATTAATTTATCAAATATTCCCATAAAAACCTCTTCTGCTATTTGCTATTAATTCTGCAAACTGTTTTCCATTTCCTCAAGCTCCATTTGAAGCTCCTCCCACTGCTCGTAGACCTCGTTTTTCTTACATTGGCACTGCTCAAGTGCTGTTGTAAGCTGGACAAGCTCTTCAAAATTATTGGCTACACTCTCGCTTGATAGCTCTTGCTGTAATGTTTCTTCCAGCTGGTCAAGCTCTGCCATTTCGTCCTCACATCTTTTAATTCGGGTTTTCAGCTTTCTAAGGTTAGACTGTTGCTCCTTACGTTGCTTATACTCATTAACCTTTGGCTTTTCTTCTGATTTTGCTGAGGCTGTGGTTACATTGCTTGCTAAATCCTTAGACTTTTCAACATAGTAATCATAATTACCCAGATATTCTGTAACACCATTTTCAGAAAGATATAAAACTCTGTCTGCAAGCTTGTTGATAAAATATCTATCATGAGAAATTATAAGCAGAGTACCCTCATACTCGCTCAAGGTATTTTCTAGTGCCTCTCTTGAGCCTGTATCTAAATGGTTTGTAGGCTCGTCCAGTAACAAAAAGTTGCCACCTGCAAGCATAAGCTTAAGTAAAGCTACTCTTGCTCGTTCTCCACCACTAAAGGTAGAAAGCTCCTTGAATACATCATCGCCCTTAAACAGGAATGAACCCAAAGCTTTGCGAACCTCTGTATGAGTCATAAATGGGAATATATCCCACACCTCGTCAAGAGCTGTTTTGCTTAAATCAAGATTTTCCTGCACCTGATCAAAATAGCCTACATCTACATTTACACCAAGCTCTATTCTACCTGAATCTGCACTTAGCTTATTCATAAGTATTTTGAAAAGTGTAGTTTTTCCACAACCGTTTGCGCCTAAAATAAATACTCGTTCCTTACGCTTTATATCAAGGTTTACATTCGAAAACAGCTTTTTCTCTCCAAATGCTTTTGAAAGATTTTCTGTTTTCAATACATCATTACCACTTGTTCTTTTTGGTTCAAATCTAAAGCGTATATTTTCAAGCTCCTTGTCGTCAGGCTCTACAAGCTGTTCTTTCAGTCTGTCAGCCTGCTTCTGCTTGCTTTCAGCTGTTATGTAGTTATGAGCCTGTCCCCAACGCTTTTGTTGCTCTACTATGCCCTCTATTCGCTTAATCTCTTTAAGGTCATTTTCGTATTTCTTACGCATATCCTCAAGGATTTTTTCTTTCTTTGCTATAAACTCTGTATAGCCACCCTTGTAGCAGGTAGTTTTGTTATGCTCCAGCTCTACTGTTTTATTTGTTACAGCATCTAAAAAATATCTATCGTGAGAAATAATAATTACAGCACCGTTAAACTCCTTTATAAAGCCCTCTAACCACTCAACCGATTGTATATCAAGATGGTTTGTAGGCTCATCAAGCAACAAAACGTTTGCACCACAAAGTAGTAGCTTAGCAAGGCACAGCTTTGAACGCTGACCACCACTTAGCTTGTCGGTTTCCATTTCAAACTCATTTTCAGTAAACCCCAAACCAAGCAAAGCTGAACGTGTACGGCTTTTGTAGGTTAAGCCACCATTACGCTCAAATTCGTCGTGCAGTTGCAAATGCTTTTCGATAAGTCTGTCACGCTCTGCCTCGTCTTCCTCAAGCTCAATTAGAACAGGTAGCTCTTCAAGCTCTCTTTCCAGCTTAATCAATCTATCAAAAACTGACAATAACTCATTATATATATTTCTGCCAGCAACGTTACAGGAGTGCTGTTCAAGGTATCCAACTACTGCGTCCTTAGAAATTACAACACCACCGTCGGTAGGGTCAAGCTGACCACTTAAAATTTTAAAAATAGTTGTTTTACCTACACCGTTAGCACCAATAAAACCAATTTTATCTCTTTGTTCAACCTCAAATGAAACATTTCTGAATAATGTTCGCTCAACAAATGTCATTTCAAGATTTCTAACACTTAATACAGCCATATAATACTCTCTTTCATTTTTCTATCGTAATATAATCAATTTTGCAAATCTAAAAATCTATTTTCTATATTTCATTTTACCAAAACAAAATTTATTATGCAACTATAAACAGTATATACGAAAAAATTCAAGGCAAACTAAGTTTATAACAGCATAAGGAGATTATAAAATGCATAGAGTAGGACAATACACAATAGCCTACGAAAACAAGCCTGTTATAGCAGGCTTTGGTTCTGTTGTAGGTAAAAAAGAAAGCGAAGGTCCTTTAAAGGATTACTTTCATAAAATAGAATACGATACAAAAATGGGCTGTGACACATGGGAGCAGGCTGAAAGCAAGCTACAAGCAGAAGCAATACAAACAGCACTTGAAAAAGCAAATATAAGTGGAAAGGATATAGACATAGCCTTTGGTGGTGACCTTTTAAACCAGTGTATAAGCACAAGCTACTGTGTTCGTGGCTTTAATATTCCCTTTTTAGGTCAATATGGTGCTTGCTCTACTATGGTACAAAGCTTATTACTTGCTGGAATAATGGTAGACGGTGGCTATGCAAGAAATGCACTTGCTGTAACATCATCACATTTCTGTTCAGCTGAAAGACAGTTCCGATATCCCCTTGAATACGGTGGTCAGCGTACACCGTCAGCACAATGGACAGTAACAGGCAGTGGTTCAATAGTTTTATCAAGCAGTGGCAATGGTCCCAGACTTGAGCATTGCACCATTGGAAAAATAGTTGATATGGGCATAACTGATATAAATAATATGGGTGCAGCTATGGCACCTGCTGCCTGTGAAACAATAAAATCATTTTTAATTGATACACATACCTCTCCAGAGGATTACGATTTAATTTTAACAGGCGATCTTGGTAAGATAGGCTCAGAGCTTCTTAACGAGCTTCTTGAAAAGGAGAATATTGACATAGAAAGTCAGCACAACGACGGTGGTATGATGATTTACAATGTTGATGAGCAGGATACACACGCCGGTGGCAGTGGCTGTGGCTGTTGTGCAAGCGTGCTTTGCAGTATAATTTTAGAAAAAATGTGTCAAAAAGCCTTAAAGAATGTTCTTGTTATAGCAACAGGAGCATTAATGTCACCAACCTCTAATCAGCAAGGTGAAAGTACACCAGGAATAGCACATCTAATTCATCTAAAAGCATAATAACAGAGATTGTAAAATAAAGTGTGTAAGTTATAAAAATAGCTTGCACACTTTTTGCATTTGAAGATAAGTGTGCTACAATATAAAGAAAGGACAAAAAAGGAATGAACAGAATGACAAAG
>JAXJUF010000048.1:0-11923 GCA_036309185.1 Acutalibacteraceae bacterium | reverse complement strand
GGACTCGAACCCTCGGCACGTGGTTTTGGAGACCACTGCTCTACCAACTGAGCTATACCCCTAAATTTATTTAATTCATTCAACGGGTATTATAATAACACAAACTCCATTAAATGTCAACTAAAATTTTATATTTTTTTGAAAAATTCCTAAATCCTTAATTGCAATAAGAAATCGGACAGTTTACAAATTGTTAGTGCGTTATCCAATCGAATTATTATCAGCTGAAAAATCTGCCAAAAAGATGTTTACTTGTTAGAGATGAAATAGTATAGGCTTTATAGCGACAAAAGGTTGCAAATTTTAAGCATTGCAACCTTTTGTTTTTTTACAATTTATTATTTGTTATTCTTGCGAAAATTCAGATAATCCTCAAGAATTATTGTAGCCGCCACTGTGTCTACAACCTTTTTGCGTTTTTTGCCACGTGTATCGGTTGTATTTAAAAAGCTGTGGGCTGTTATGGTTGTGCCTCGCTCGTCCTGCATTACTGTAGGAATATTGCACAGCTCTTCGAGCTGTTTTGCAAAGCTTCTTGCATTTTTTGCACTTTCGCCCTCGGTACCGTCCATATTTTTTGGCAAGCCGATAACAAGCATTTCAACCTTACGGTCTTTTACATAGTCTGCAATCTTTTCGGCAACTCTGTCAAGGTTTCTGTCCTCTATCATACCAAGTGGAGAGGCTAGCAGCTCGGTTTTGTCGCATATAGCAAGTCCTGTGCGTGCCTTGCCTAAATCAACTGACATTATTACCATAGTATCACCATAGCTTTACAGTCTTTGTAAGCTCAGTTACAGACTTAATACCCTTTTCGTCAAGGAATTTATTTATACCCTCGTTGATTTTTACTGGTGCATAAGGGTCTTTGAAAAGAACAGTACCTATTTGTAGAGCAGTAGCACCTGCTATCATCATTTCTACTGCGTCTTGCCATGTAGAAATACCACCCATACCTATAATCGGAATATTAACATTCTGAGCAACCTGAGCAACCATTCTTACAGCTACTGGGAATACAGCAGGGCCAGACAAGCCTCCTGTATTGTTACGGATAATAGGTCTGCCTGTATTTATATCTATACGCATACCAGTCAGAGTGTTAATCATAGAAATAGCGTCTGCACCCTCTGCCTCTGCTGACTGTGCAATAGAAACAATATCTGTAACATTTGGTGATAGCTTAATAATAAGAGGCTTTTTGCAATACTGTCTTACTGCCTTTGTAATAGCACCCACGCTCTCGCAGGATGTACCAAACTGAACACCACCACTTTTTACATTAGGACAAGATATATTAAGCTCTATCATATCAACATCAGTTTCAGAAAGCTTTTCTGCCATCTGGCAATAATCCTCATAGCTGTTACCTGCGATATTAGCTATAATTACTGTATCCTGCTCTTTAAGCCAAGGTAAATCATTCTGAATAAAATGGTCTACACCTGGGTTTTGCAAGCCTACTGCATTAAGTATACCAGAAGGAGTTTCTGCAATTCTTGGTGCAGGATTTCCCTGACGAGCCTGTAGAGTAATACCCTTACAGGATATACCGCCCATAACAGACAGAGGATAAAATTCTGAATATTCTCTACCAAAGCCGAATGTTCCTGAAGCTGCTATAAGAGGGTTATTAAATTCTACTCCAGCTACATTTACCTTTAAATCTGCCATTACCAAACTACCTCCTCTGCATTATATACAGGTCCTTTTTTGCATACATGGCTATGCTCTTCGTTACCGTTTTTATCAAGTGTTTTACAAGCACAAACTAAGCAAGCACCTATACCACAGCCCATTCTCTCCTCAAGAGATACCTGACAAGGTGTGTTGTTATCCTTACAAATCTGTGCAATAGCTTTAAGCATTGGTGTTGGTCCACAAGAGCATACCAAATCAACCTCACCGATAATTTCTTTTAGAATATCAGTTGTAAATCCGTGTACACCATAGCTACCGTCATCTGTAGCTACACAAACCTTTTCACATACGCTGTTAAAATCATCTTCAAGAATTACAGCTTCTTTATTTCTGAAGCCAAGCACAGCAATAGCTGAATCTGCCTGCTTTGCACTGTAAAGCATAGGAGGAACACCTATACCACCACCTACAAAGGCTACCTTTTTACCCTTTGGTATTGTAAAGCCGTGACCAAGTGGTGCAAGAATGTCGATATCATCGCCAACCTTACTTTGTGAAAGCAGGTCTGTACCCTCACCCTTTACCTGAAAAACAATTCTTAAAGTAGTGTCTGTTGCATCACATATCGAAATAGGTCTGCGTAATGTTTTACCAGGCACAGCAATATGAGCAAACTGACCTGCCTCAGCCTTTTTTGCAAGCTCAGGACATTCCAACACAAAATCAAAAATGCCTTTAGCTATTTCTTCTTTTTTTATTAGTTTAGCGTTAGCTGTATTGTAATTCATACAATATAACCTCCAGTCTGATTTTTATAGATTAAGTATATCATAATTATACAAGCTCTTACAATAATTATTTAAATTTATTAATCATTATAGAGAAAAAGATTGAATTGAAACCTTATTTTAGAGTTTCAATTCAATCCTTTGGTTTATTATAAATATATCACTGTGCAAACTGTGAATTATACAGATTAGTGTAAAAGCCACCCTTAGCTAAAAGCTCACTGTGAGTGCCTTGCTCTATAATATTGCCGTCTTTCATTACAAGAAGAATATCTGCATTGCGTACGGTTGAAAGTCTGTGTGCAACTATAAAGCTTGTTCTGCCCTGCATAAGCTGGTTGAATGCCTCTTGGATTTTCAGCTCTGTACGAGTATCTATTGATGAGGTTGCCTCGTCAAGTATAAGCATAGGTGGCTGAGTCAGCATTATTCTTGTTATACATAACAGCTGTTTCTGCCCCTGTGAAAGCTCTCCTCCGTCTTCGCCTATTACAGTGTCATACCCCTGTGGTAATCTTTTTATAAAGCTGTGTGCGTGTGATTTTTTGCTTGCTTCTATAATTTCCTCGTCAGTAGCGTCAGGCTTACCCATAATAATATTTTCTTTTATAGTGCCTTCTTTTAGCCAGGTTTCCTGTAGAACCATACCATAGCTTTGTCTTAGGCTTTTGTGTGTAAGCGATTTTATTTCATTTGAGTCAACTGTAATTTCACCACTTACAGTATCATAAAAACGCATAAGAAGATTAATCAATGTTGTTTTTCCACAGCCTGTTGGACCTACTATAGCTACACGCTCACCCTGCTTTACTGACAGATTAAAGTTCTCTATCAGCTTTTTATCAGCTGTATATGAAAAATATACATTTTTAAGCTGTACATTACCCTGTGCGTCTTTAAGCACTATTGCGTTATCAGGTTGTAGTGGAATTTCCTTTTCGTCCATAAGCTCAAAAACTCTACCAGCACAGGCTATTGCATTTTGTAGCTCGGTTACAACTCCTGATATTTCATTAAATGGCTTTGTATATTGGTTTGCATAGCTTAAAAAACAGGTAAGGCTACCTACTGTAAGAGAATTTGTTATAACCATTAATGCACCTGTAAGTGCAACACCTGCATAAACAATGTTATTTACAAAGCGTGTGCTTGGGTTAGTAATAGATGAAAAGAAAATAGCCTTTAAAGAGCTTTTAGAAAGTCTTTCATTAATTTCATCAAACTTTTCCTGATTTTCGTCCTCGTGGGTATAGGCTTGCACTACCTTTTGATTTTCGATCATTTCTTCTATAAAGGCTGTTTGCTCACCACGAATTTCAGATTGCTGCTTAAACATATTATAGGTTTTAGAGGCTATAAACTTAGCTACAAAAAGCGAAAGTGGTGTTACAAGTACAACTACAAGTGTTATTTTAAAATTAACCAACAGCATAAAGCCTAGTGTACCTATTATAGTTATTACACCGGTAAAAAGCTGTGTAAAGCCCATAAGTAAGCCGTCAGAAAATTGGTCTACATCTGCTATAACACGGCTTACTGTGTCACCACTTGGGTGAGTGTCGATATAATTTAATGGTAGTCGTTCTATTTTCTCTATTGCTTCATTTCGTATATCTCTTGATACATAATAGGTAATTTTATTGTTGCACATATTCATTAGCCACTGTGCAAGAGCTGTAATAACAGCTGAAACAGCTATCTTTAAAAGAATATGCTTTATAGCGTTAAAATCAACCCTGCCAATATCTACAATACAATCTATGGCACTACCTACAAGCACAGGTATATATAAAGTAAGTGCTACTGTAACTACAGCCAGCAATACAGATAATACAAGATATATTCTATAATCCTTTATATATTCAAGCACTCTTTTTATTGTTTGCTTTTGTGTCAAAAGTATCACCTACCCTTTCTGTGAATAATAAATTTCATTGTAAACCTTGCAGGAGGCTAAAAGCTGTTCGTGAGTACCTATGCCAGCTATTTCTCCGTCGTCTAAAACTATGATTTTATCAGCTGACATTATAGAAGATGTACGCTGTGAAACTATGAAAACAGTTGTGTTGTTTAAATTCTTTAGGGCTTGTCTTAGCTTGGCGTCTGTTGCATAGTCCAATGCTGAAGCACTATCATCAAGTATTAAAATCTCAGGCTTTTTTACCAATGCTCTTGCAATTGTAAGTCTTTGTCTTTGACCACCCGAAAGGTTCTTACCACCCTGTTCAAGCATTTCGTTTATACCCTTGCTTTTACTTGCTACTACATCCTTAGCCTGTGCAGTGGTTAACGCATTTTCTATATCCTCGTCAGTAGCATTACCATTACCCCACAGCATATTTTCTTTTATAGTGCCTTTAAAAAGCACAGCCTTTTGCAGAACTATACCAACCTTTTCTCTAAGCTGTACAGGTGAGTAGGCTTTAACATTAACACCATCTACATAAACGGCACCACTTGTACAGTCATAAAAATGAGGAATAAGCCCTACAAGTGATGTTTTTCCCGAGCCTGTACCACCTATAATACCAATAGTTTCGCCCTTTTTTACGCTAAAGGTTATATTGCTAAGACTTTCTTCGCCTGCGTCTTTATATTTTAAACCTACATTTATGAAATCTATATGGTTTTGAGTGTTGATTTTATCGCTTTCAACGCTTTCTAGGCTAGACTCTGTTTCAAGCACAGCACCCACACGGTTTGCACAGGCAACCGACTTTGTAAGAGTAATAATAAGATTTGCCAGCTTGATAAGCTCAACAAGAATTTGTGACATATAGTTGTAAAGTGCAACCACTGCACCCTGTGTTATTATTCCTTGCTCTACTCTTATAGCACCAACCCACACAAGTATAATAATCGCAACATTGATAATAACATACGTTACAGGATTCATAAGTGCTGAGATTTTTCCTACTCGTTTTTGGTTTGATGTAAGCTCTGTGTTAAGAGCTTTAAAATCTGCTATTTCTTCGTCCTCTCTACAAAACGCTCTTATTACTCTTGCACCTGTCAGATTTTCTCTTGTTTTTGCTGTTACAGCGTCAAGCTTGTTTTGTGTAAGCCTATATAAAGGAATACTTATAAGCATTATTGCAAAAACAACTACCATAAGCACAGGTATAGCACCCACAAACACCATAGCACTATTAAAATCTATAGTGAATGCCATTATCATTGCACCAAAAACAATAAACGGT
The DNA here is from genome assembly GCA_036309185.1 of Acutalibacteraceae bacterium. GTDB lineage: Bacteria > Bacillota > Clostridia > Oscillospirales > Acutalibacteraceae > CAG-964. The sequence continues at coordinate 6,294 of JAXJUF010000048.1, read as the reverse complement.
GAACGCAAAACAAGTCTTAGTAGCATATTAACACCATTTTGCACCTGATTAACATCACTTGTCATACGGGTAATCATTGTAGATGTACCCAGCCTGTCAAGCTCTGTAAAGGATAGGCTTTGTATATGCTTAAATAAATTTGATCTTAATTTTGTTCCAACACCAACGGCAGCCTTTGCAGCAAAGTATTGTGCTGTAATTGAGCATACAAGTCCTACTACTGCAAGCAGTACCATTAAAAGGAACATTTTAACTACATATGACTTGTCGTTTTGTGCTATACCATAATCTATAAGATTAGCCACTACCAATGGTACAAACAGCTCAAACAAAGCCTCAAGCAGTTTAAAAAGTGGTGCAAGCACTGCCTCTTTTTTATATTTACCTAATAATTTAAAAACCGGTTTCATTTATATTCACTCTCTTTACGGATTACAATTCTTACAAGGCGAATAATTCTCATTTTCTGCCTCTTGTACAGAGCTGAAAACAACCTTGTTTTTTTCAGCCATTTTTCCCACTTCTGTACAGCTACTACTGTGGTAAACCTTTGAATTTTTATTACCTATGTACTGACTCTCCGTAGCTATTATTTCATCGCTAGCGTTAAGATTAATGCTTTCAGAATAGCCATTTGCCGTAGTTATATTTAAAACATCATTATTCATATTTACAATAATACTACCCTGCTCATCTGTACGCATAGATTTTATATTGTGCTTTCTAAGCAGTGCTGTTGTTTCCTTGTGAGGATGTCCATAGTCATTATCTTTACCACAGCTTATTAATGCAAGCTGTGGGTTTACACTCTCAAGAAACGCCTTACTGGTGCTGGTACTACTTCCGTGATGACCTAAATTTAAAATATCAGCCTTAACATTAAAGCCACTTTCAAGCATTGCACTCTCCTCTGACTTTTCTGCATCGCCTGTAAAAAGTGCAGACATTCCGTTATATTCTGCCTTTAATACAATAGAGCAGTTATTAAGGTCATCGTTATCAATTTCGGGTACATATGTAGTAATGCTACATTCGCCTAAATCAAACACCTGATTAATTTCAGGTATTATAACATTGTAATTATTAATATCTATATAATCAACAAGCCCCTCCCACGAACGAGTAGTGTTGTATGCCTCTGTTAGTATTATATTTTCTGTTTCTATACTTTCAAGCACCTCTTTTGCTCCACCGTAATGGTCTGAATGTGGGTGTGTTATTACCATATAGCTTAGCTTGTCTATATTATATTGCTTTAAGTAATCAATTACCGTTTTGCCATAGTCGGTTTCACCTGCGTCTATCAGCATATATTTACCGTTACATTCAAGCAAGGTGCTGTCACCCTGTCCTACATCAATAGTATGTATATTAAGTCCCTCGCTTAATGTTTCTATCGTTGCTGGTACATCTGCTTCTTCACAGCCTGTAACACCTAATAATGTAAAAGATAATAAAAACAAAATTACTGATTTTATTCCTGATTTCATAAAATTTATCCCCTTTCGGTATTGATTTTAACATTTATTATTTCTATTATCAAGGATATTTAAGTCGTTACGCAGTTATACTTTACCAATAAAACAAACCGAGCATTATAACAGCTCGGCTTGAAGTAAATCTTATTTTATTTCTAAAATCTTTTTATTTATTGCATAGCTTCTCAATCTTATCAGCTGCACCCGTTGCACCTGAGCAGTTTTTAAATCCGTTAGAAATAGCTATTGCATTTTCACGATATGACGGTGTATTCATTACATTTTCAACTGCTTCTTTTATAGACTCTGCACTTACCTTCTTTAAACGTATTCCAGCACCTAATTGTTCTACCCTTGTTGCTACACCAGCCTGCTCTGAAGTTTGTGGGTATGTTACAAGTGGAACCTGATAATATAAACTTTCGTTTACACTGTTCATACCACAATGCGATAAAAATACATCAGCTTTATTTAATACAGCAATCTGGTCTACAAAGCTCTTTACTGTAATATTAGCAGGTATATCACCTAAATCCTTCATATCAATCAAATTTCCCACAGACATAATAACCTGATAGTCTGTATCAGCAAATGCTGAAATGCATTTTTTATAAAAGCTTAATGAATTATTTATTACTGTTCCCAATGAAATATAAATTAGCTTGTCCTTTGTTTTCTCAATATCCTCTGTAACAGGACGAACAGAAGGACCAACAAAAGAGTATTTATCAGAAAAGGTTTCAGAGCAAGGCTGAAATTCTGGTGAAGTATATACAATGGTATTGGTTTGATTATCGTTTTGGATAATATCTAATATACTCTTTACAGGGTACCCTTTATCCTGTAGTCTTTTAATATTTTTATTCACCTTAGGCATTGAAAACAGCATACCAAACATCTCTCCAATACCCTTTTTCATAATTCTTGCAGAATACTGGTTAAATGCAAAGGTAGTTGTTGATGATACAAATGGTATTCCTAATTTAATTGCAACAGCCTTTCCCCATACAGCCATAGAATCAGCAACAATGCAATCTGGCTTTAATTCCTGCATTTGCTTACAAACCATATCATCTAAAGCCAAAGTGGTATCAACCAGCACCTTTGTAGAAAAAGCCATATCCTTTCCAATCTTAGTTGCATCCTCTGGGGTTAGCTTTTGCTCTATGTCATAATCATCGCAGGCTATAAACCTTGCACCAAGGCTTTCTATTTTTTCACGAAATTGATTATAAGAATAGTACACTACCTCATGTCCACGATTAACTAATTCCTTTACTACACCTAATGTAGGGTTTGTATGTCCATATGCAGGAATACAAAAAAACACTATTTTACTCATAGCTTTTCCTCCTTATCTTCCTTAGATAAATCTTCAAACATTGACGCTATATATTTATTCATCATTTTCTTAGGAGGTATTGCAATACCTCTTTCAACATCACCCAATACCAAAATAGTATCACCTGGTACAATTCCAAGCATATCTCTGGCTTCCTTTGGTATAACAAATTGTCCCTTTTCTCCTATCTTTACAGTCCAAGCGTTCATTCCCTTTGGTGTTTTACTCATTATAATCTCCACCCTCTAAAGTATGATTTGTATAACTAATCATACTTTATTTTTTTGTAAAAGTCAAGAATAAATTTAATATTGATAATAAAACCCAAAAGTAATATAATTAATATGGTGATTATATTGAATAATAATGTAAAAATGATATGCCCCATTTGTGGTAAAACACTAACAAGGGGCGAAAAAAGCTTTAGCTGTATAAAAAGACACAGCTTTGACCTTGCAAAGCAGGGCTATGTAAATCTTTTGCCTGTACAAAACAAAAAGTCACTACACCCTGGTGACACAAAAGAAATGCTTTTGGCAAGACGTGAATTTTTAAACAGTGGAATATATATGCCTATTTGTAGCTCGGTAACAGAAACAGCTTACAAGCTATTAAAGAACACGGCAAATCCACAAATTGTAGACATTGGCTGTGGCGAGGGCTATTACACTACTGCTATAAAAAATACTGTTAAAGGCTGTAGCTGTATGGGTATAGATATTTCTAAGGATGCAGTAAAAATGGCTTGCAGTAGAGATAAGGAAATAGTATGGGCTGTTGCTACTGCTGGTTGTTTGCCTGTTGCTGATAACAGTACAGAGCTTATTACTGCTATGTTTTCGCTTATTTCAAAGGACGAATACACAAGAATTTTGAAAAAGGGTGGATATATAATAGAGGTCATAGCAGGTAACAATCATCTTATCGAACTAAAGCATATTATTTATGATGATGTTTACAAGCAAGATAAAAAACCAGCCTATATAAGCGACAGCTTTAAAGAAATAAGTCGTGAAGAGCAGGAATTTTCTTTTACACTTGATAATGCACAGCTTAAAAATCTTCTTATGATGACACCTCATCTTTGGAGAATAAAGAAAGAAAATAGAGAAAAGCTAGAGCAAACCGAAAACCTTACTCTTACTGCACATTATTGGATAAGAGTATTAAAGAAGCTATAATATTATTAAACACATGATAAAATAAGCTTTATAAATAATGAAGCTATTACAGCTATTCCAAAAGGTGCTACTACCCATTGTAGCACCTTTATTTTTATCTCTGCTACCTTTATAAGTCTTAAAAGTGAAAGCCCTGTATTGAAAATTGCACCTATATACATAACTATAACAAAGCCCATCATACCGTATTCAGGTATTAAAAGTAGCACCAGCACCACCCTTATAAAGGAGTCGGCTATATTATATGTAAGATAATGAAGCTGTTCATTTAATCCCTTTAGCATACTGTCTACAATACTATCTAAATATATTACAGGCACAAGTGCCGAGAATATACATAAGTACTTGCCTACTATTTCGCTTTTGTAGATAAGTAACCCCAGTTCATTTCCAAAAAACGAGAAGAAAACAGCAACAGGTATAGAGAACATAAGAACAACCTTTATTACATTTGAGGATATACGCTGTATCTGCTTATGGTCAGACCTTGCGTAAACCTCGCTTAATTCGGGTATAATCATTGCTGCAAACGAAAATATAACAACAGACGGAAATACAAGTAACGGCATTACCATTCCTGTTACTATTCCGTAATCCTCAAGTGCAGTGTGTTCATCATAGCCATATTTTTTAAGTCCACTTGGTATTGTAGAATGTTCTATTATACTTAGTCCACTTCTAAGACAAGCACTTAATGTAACAGGAAGTGCAATAAAAAATATATGCTTTTTAACATAGAAGGTTTTTTTATCGCTCTTTATTTTTCTTATAGAAAACTGGTACATCACTACGGAATACAGTGCTGTTATCACCTCTGAAGCAGTTGCACCTATTGCAACAGCACAGCAGGCATATTCTACTCCCTTTGGTGCCATAAAGCCAACCAAAATTGCAAATACACTCATCTCTATTATTTGCTCTATAATCTGTTCTCCGGCAGTTTTTACAGCCTGACGCATAGCATAAAAGTAACCTCTTGCACAGGCTGACACAGCAATAAACGGCAAGCTTGGTGCAAGCACTTTAAGAGAGATTTCTGCTCCACTCTGCTTTAGCACGTTGTTAGCAAGAAATCCACTACCCAAATACATTATACAGCCAACCACTATACTTGCTAAAACTGCAACAGTCATACATTTTTTTACAATAGAGTTTACCCTTGTTAAATCGTTGAGTGCCACAGCCTCGGTAACAAGTCTGGTAACAAGTAGAGTAATTCCAGATGTAACAGCTGTAACTGCAAAAATATAAACAGTTAAAATCAGCTGATAAAGACCTATCGCCTCTGCTCCTATTGTATTGCCCATATACACTCTAAAAATCATACCTAATACCTGTGTTACAATAGAAGCTCCTGTAAGCAAGGCACTGTTTATTAAAAATCTTTTTAATTTCATTACATCACCTTTTTAATACTATGCAAAAGGTAATGCTTTTTTTCGTAGAAAGCTATAGTTATTTTAAAATAAAAAAATTCACGAATTATTAAATTATTCCTGTATATTAGGGTGTATAATAAACCAAAGGATATATTATTTAAGAAAATTTTATTTTGAGGTAGAATATATGTACAACTTTTTCAGCAAGATAGCAAACTTTATGCAGGGTAGATATGGCAATGATAAATTAAATATGGCTTTGGGTATTGTTTGGATTATAATAAGTATTATTAATAATGTGTTTATCAGAAATTTCTGGGTTGGGTTAATCATAAATCTGATTTTAACTCTCCTTTTAATTCTGATTATCTTCAGAACTCTTTCAAGAAACATCAGCAAAAGAACCTACGAAAACGAAACCTTTCTTTACTACTACAACAGAACAAAACCATTCCGAGATAAAATAAAGCCTTTCTTTCAAAAGGTTGGTGCATGGTTTAAGCTTCAATCACGTAAATTTAAAGACAGAAAAACTCACCGTTATATAAAATGTCCTTACTGCAAGGCTACAATTCGTGTTCCATTCAGAAAAGGCAAGCACTCAGTAAACTGTCCAAGATGTACGGTTGATTTTAAAACAAATATAAGATTTTAAGTAAGCGTCAATTCAAGCACGCATAGAAACACCCTTAGCATAAGTAATACATAACATTACTTATACTAAGGGCTTTTCGTTTTGTGATATTGTAAGCGTCAACTCATGCACACATAAAGTAAGCGTCAACTCAAGCACGCCTACCCATCCTCCTTTTAACGAGATATAATTCTCGTTAAAAGGAGGATTTTTAAATATGGCAACAAGGAGAACTAAAGAGGAAAAGTTAAAATTAATAGCTGATTATGAAGCAAGTAAT
>JAXJUF010000047.1:0-6268 GCA_036309185.1 Acutalibacteraceae bacterium | reverse complement strand
GTGGCAACAGTTAATTCAACAAGTGGACTTATAACAGCTAAAAAGGTAGGTACAGCAGTAATAACAGCAACAACCTACAATAATAAAAAGGCTGATTGTACAGTAACAGTAAAGAATGCACCTGGTAAAATTACACTTAACAAAACAGCAATAACTCTAGGAGTAGGAGAAACATTTGATCTTAACGCAACACTACCAAGTGGCACAGCGTCATACAGTATAAAATTCTCAAGTGGTTCTACTAGTGTGGCAACAGTTAATTCAACAAGTGGACTTATAACAGCTAAAAAGGTAGGTACAGCAGTAATAACAGCAACAACCTACAATAATAAAAAGGCTGATTGTACAGTAACAGTAAAGAATGCCCCTAGTAAAATTACACTTAATAAAACAACACTAACATTAGGCGTAGGAGAAACATTTGATCTTAATGCTTCTCTACCAAGTGGTACAGCTTCATATAGCATAAAATATACAAGTAATAATACTGGTGTAGCAACAGTTAACTCTTCAGGTGGACTTGTAACAGCTAAAAAGGTAGGTACAGCAGTAATAACAGCAACAACCTACAATGATAAAACGGCTACTTGTACAGTAACTGTAAAAAAAGATGATACAGAAGAGTATATCAATGAAGTATTAAGACTTACTAACGAGGAAAGAAAAAAGGAAGGTTTACCTGCTCTTGCTAAGAGAACAGACGTAGACAAGGTAGCAGCTATTAGAGCTGAGGAGATTAGTGTTAAATTTTCTCATACAAGACCTAATGGAAAAAACTGTTTCTCACTTATAAGTGAATACGGTATATCATATTCTACTTTAGGAGAAAATATTGCAGCTGGACAGAAAACACCAAAAGAGGTTGTTAATGCATGGATGAATTCTGAAGGACACAGAAAAAATATTTTGAATCCTAAATTTAAGGGATTAGGCGTAGGCTACTATGTTGAAGGTAATACAGCTTATTGGGTACAGATGATGATAGGCTGATAATTTAAACTGCAAAAAACTCGAAATTCAGATTTTTGAATTTCGAGTTTTTTAATGTTAAGATATCATTTAATTAAAGCTAGATGAATTTGTTTTTTATTTTTCATAGATTATCTATATCGTGATCTGTATTTCTCAGTTTTGATGCGATGAAGTAAAATAATCGCATTATAATAAAATAAGATACTGTTGATATTAATATTTTACTAATATTTATATAACCTTTATCTATAAAGGTTAAGAGCGAGTAGACTATTCCGAATAATACAGCAGATATAAAATTAATAACTATTTTATTTTTTAGAAATTTTCTCATAGTTAAATTAGGGAGTATCTGAAAACAGAAAAATGACTGAATTTCTAAACCGTTACAATTCTTTAAGAATGTCATTAGCTTATTAAGAATAATATCTACTCCACCCTGTGAGTCGCTTTCGATGTTTAAAGGCATTATAGGATCATGTACGCTTAGTCTTAGCAAGAACCAACCGTCACCATCGTTTTTGCCGAATGAAACACGTACACCCTCACGGCTGTCGTCTGCAACACACCAACCATCTTGCTTTTCAGCATATTCTTCAAGCTCTTTGATTATACGGTTACCTGTTGCTTTAAAGTCAGCGTCTGTAATTTTAAAACGAACCTCTTTACTCTCAACAGGCTCTTTAAGTGTAGCTGTAAGACTTGAAATATCCTTGCCTTCTTTTCTTAGCTGAGCCATTTTAATGATAATCTTTGTGCAAAGATATGCACCGTCATCGAGGAAGTAGTTTTCTCTCATTGCAGCGTGTCCAGATGTTTCAATAGCTAATGGACAATCTACACCCTCTTTGTTTAGACGAATAGCCTCGTTAATAACATTCTTATAGCCACGCTTAAATCTGTGGTGTTTACCTTTAAGGTCATCTTCTATAAATGTTTTTAAACCTGCTGAGGTTGTAGAGTCGGTAACAACTGTTGCACCCTCGCAATTTTCAAGAGCGATTGCAGAAGCAACTGCAACAAGTCTGTTACGGTTTATCTCGTTACCTGTGCTGTCTACTGCACCACCTCTGTCAACGTCTGTGTCAAAAATTACACCAAGATCTGCATTGTTATCAAGTACAGCCTTGCTGATAAAGCTCATAGCTGTTGCATCTTCAGGATTTGGTACGTGGTTAGGGAACATACCGTCAGGCTCTAAGAATTGACTGCCTGTTGTGTCTGCACCAAGTGGAGCAAGCACCTTTTCAGCGTAAAATCCACCTGCACCGTTACCAGCATCTACAACAATTTTAAAGCCCTCAAGAGGTTTATTATAATTTTCGCTGTTTACACCCTTGCAAATCATATCCTTTAAATGCTCGCAGTATTGTGACATATAGTCAGTGGCAGTAGTAGAACCACCCTCACACTCTTCTGCAAAGCTTTCGTTTTCTGCATTTTCAAGAAGTGCTGTAATATCCTCAGACTCAAGTCCACCGTCAACAGTGAAGAATTTAAGTCCGTTACGGTTGAATGGGTGGTGGCTTGCTGTTATCTGAATTGAACCATCGCAGTTAAGATCAACTGTTGTCATAAACATAGATGGGGTAGAAGCAAGACCACAGTTAAGAACCTTTATACCATAAAGCATAAGAGTTTTTTCAACTGTTGAAATAATTCTAGGTCCTGAAATACGGCTATCTCTACCTACAGCAACAGTTAAAGTGTTGCTTGCTTTACCTGTTTTGTCACATAGCCATTTTACAAAGCCTTTTGTAATTGCACTTACAGCCTCATCTGTAAGATTTACACTTTGACCCTCAACGCCCTCGCTGGCTACTCCTCTAATATCTGTACCACTTTTAAATTGACTCCAATATTTATTCATAGTTTATGTCAATCCTTTCTAAGAATATAGCATAATTATAACCTATGTGGTGTGATTTGTAAAATAGAAATTTATATTGTGTGATTATCACATCAAATCTTCTCTACAAACAGCCTTACTTTCCTGCAAAGACCTGCCAACATCTAAAATTCTTTGATTTTTTGAACCTCTGAAATGTAGCATAAGGCTACGCTGTGACAAAATAAAGGGTCCGTCTACAAGAATATCTGTGTTTTCAAGTAGCTCTTTCCATTCGGGGTGATTTTCAAATCCGTTTAGAAGCTGTTCAAATGTAAAGCCCGTATATACAAGCACATTTAACCCCAGCTTATGACATTCCTTTGCAAGCTCGGTAAGAGGCTTGCACTGCATAAAGGGTTCACCACCCGAAAATGTTACACCTTGAAGCATAGGATTTTCTTTTATTGCTTTAAGTATATTGTCTGTATTGCTTATATATCCACCGTTGAAATCGTGTGTTTGTGGGTTATGGCACCCCTCGCAATGGTGGGGGCAGCCTTGAGTAAAAACAGTAAGTCTTATTCCGGGTCCGTCTACGATTGATTCACGAATAACACCTGCAAGTCGCAATTCGCTCATATTATAACCTCCTTTTTGCTAAAACAGCTCACCCTTTTAAGGTGAGCTGTGTGTTTTAAAAGTGTGTTTTATATTTGTTCCATATCAGAGTTCATTTCGTGCTTAACTCTGTCGTTTACCTCTGCTCTTTTTGCGTTGTTAAAGCGATCAACAGTTCCTACAAGATATCCTGTGATTCTTCTGATTCTTTCAAAGCTGTGGTCACCGTCACATTCACTTCTGCCACACTTAGGGCAGGTGTCGCCTATAATACCTGTGTATCCACAGCAAGGGTCACGGTCTACAGGGTGGTTGATTGAACCATAACCGATACCAGCCTCTTTCATAACGTGAACAACCTTTTCAAAAGCCTCAAGGTTTTCTGATGGGTCGCCATCAAGCTCAATATAGGATATATGACCACCATTTGTCAGATTATGATATGGAGCCTCAAGTTTGATTTTATCGTATGCAGAAATTTTGTAATAAACAGGAATATGGAAGCTGTTTGTGTAATACTCTCTGTCAGTTACACCAGGAATTTTACCAAATCTTTTTGCGTCCATTCTTACAAATCTACCCGATAATCCCTCAGCAGGTGTTGCAATAAGTGAGAAATTCAAGTTGTGCTTCTTTGTAGCCTCGTCCATTCTCTTTCGCATATATCCGATTATTTCAAGACCAAGGTTTTGTGCCTCTCGGCTTTCACCGTGATGTACTCCTACAAGTGCCTTTAAACATTCAGCCAAGCCGATAAAACCAAGTGTAAGTGTACCGTGCTTAAGTACATCTTCAACGCTGTCGTTTACACCAAGCTTTTCGCTGTCTAACCAAATGCCCTGTCCCATAAGGAATGGGTAGTTACGAACAAGCTTTGCAGATTGAATTTTAAATCTGTCTAAAAGCTGTTCAATTACTATATCAATTTTGCGATCAAGCTGTTCGTAGAAGAAATCAATATTTCCGTTGCTTAAAATAGCAAGTCTTGGTAGGTTGATAGATGTAAAGCTAAGGTTACCCCTGCCATTTACAATCTCTCTTGTTGGGTCATAGTGGTTAGCCATAACTCTTGTACGACATCCCATATAAGCAGCCTCTGTTTCAGGATGACCTTCTTTATAGTATTGTAAATTGAATGGAGCATCTATAAATGAGAAGTTAGGGAATAATCTCTTTGCACTTACACGACAAGCTAGCTTGAATAAATCGTAGTTAGGGTCGGTATTCTTATAGTTGATACCATCTTTAACCTTGAATATGTGAATAGGGAAGATAGGTGTTTCACCATTTCCTAAGCCTGCCTCTGTTGCAAGTAGTACGTTTTTAGTAACCATTCTACCCTCAGGGGTGGTGTCTGTACCGTAGTTAATAGAGCTAAACGGAATCTGAGCACCAGCTCTTGAGTGCATTGTATTAAGGTTATGTACAAACGCCTCCATAGCCTGATAAACAGCTCTGTCAGTTTCTGAATTAGCGTGAGAATAAGCAAAACGCTGTAGCTTACCAGCAAGCTTTTCTCCGTATTTTTCAGTGAGCATAGCAAGCTCAGCCTCCATATAAATCTCACCGTCATCTAGCTTTGGTGTGCTGTTTGTTGTAGCTTCAGCTGAATCTGCTATTGTAATAACATCATTAACTGCGTTTTCATCATCTATAATTAATTCGGCAGCTCTCGAAAGATTTTGTCTGTAAATTCTACGATATGTTTTAGCTACACCCTTAGCCATACCGTAATCAAAGTTTGGAATACTCTGTCCACCGTGCTGATCATTCTGATTACTTTGAATAGCTATACAAGCAAGTGCCGAATAGCTTGCGATATCATTAGGCTCTCTTAAAAAACCATGACCTGTTGAAAAACCGTTTGCAAATAGCTTTTCTATATCAATTTGGCAACAGGTAGTTGTAAGAGTAAGAAAATCAAGATCGTGAATGTGAATGTCACCATTGCGATGAGCCTCTGCATGAGTAGGGTTAAGAATGTACATTTCATAGAATTGCTTTGCACCCTCAGAACCATATTTTAGCATTGTACCCATTGCTGTATCGCCATCAATGTTTGCGTTTTCACGTTTAACATCGTTGTCTTTAGCAGGTTTAAAGGTAAGATCCTCATAGGTTTTCATTAGCTTCGTGTTCATTTCACGAACACGAGTACGCTCTGCTCTGTATAATATGTATTCTTTTGCAGTTCTTGCATGACCGTTTTCAATAAGTACTCTTTCAACTGTATCCTGTACATGTTCAACAGTAGGGTTACCACTGTTTTCCTTTTCAAGAGTATCTCGTACCATCTCTGCAAGGCTTTCTGCCACAGCATAATCATTGCCGCCAACGGCTTTAGCTGCTTTAAATATTGCATCTGTTATCTTTTTTAGATCAAATCTCGCTTGTCTTCCATCTCGTTTTAAGATATATTCAATCATTATATAGTTACCTCCGTTCAATCATAAACAATAGCATTAAATAGTGTGTCTAAAACAGAAAAACACAATATATAGTGTTAATACTGTTTTAACCACGTGATATATAGTATAGATGAAAAAATAGCAATAGTCAAGACGCATAGTAGCACTTTATATACCAACATTTAATGTATCTTTTTGTTGATAGCTCCAAAGAAAAAGTTTTTAAAAAAAGGTGTTGACAAACGGGGATAAAAACGATATAATAACAAAGCTGTCGAAAACGGCAGTGAAAAACACCGAACAGGTTATGTTTTGGAGTGAATATAGTTTAAGACTGACTTTGATTAGTACAGGTCTGAATGAAAAAACTTCAAAAAACTTGAAAAAAGGTGTTGACAAGTAAGACTTGATTTGATATAATAATCAAGCTGTCACAAAG
>JAXJUF010000046.1:0-49588 GCA_036309185.1 Acutalibacteraceae bacterium | reverse complement strand
GGATCGAAACCTCTCCCCAACAATCTTTGCTTACTTTCTTTTGTAAGAAAGTAAGAGCTTAATGTAACCAATTTGCGAAGCAAATTGATTGCAGCGGCTTGAGCATATAAAAATAAAAACTTTATTATAAATTAATGGTTTGTAAGAGTTGATATCTTTAAGTTTATAATAAAAATAGGTAAGACACCGACACATTATATGTGTCCCTTAAAAATACAAACCTAAGTTTATTAGAAAACTATTTGCACGCAATGTAAGCGTGAGCGATAGCTCACACCAACAAATCCCAATTTTTGTTAGTATAAGATTAGCCGTTTAATTTTTATTAAACGGCTAATTGTTTTATAAAATCAAGAATTTTCTCTTGTGTAGTTTAGTAGACCACCTGCAAGAATAATATCCTTTGTTCTGTCAGAAAGCTCACACTTAGCAACAATTGTTTTACCGTTTGTTTTATTTTCGATAACTACATCTGTGCCTTCGATAATGCACTTCTTAACATCTGGTAATACAAGCTCGTCGTTAAGGTTAATGCTGTCGTAATCAGCCTCGTTTGCAAATGTTAGAGGAATAATACCTGCGTTGATAAGGTTAGCTCTGTGAATACGAGCAAAGCTCTTAACAAGTACAGCTTTAACACCTAGATATAGTGGAGCAAGTGCAGCATGCTCTCTTGATGAGCCCTGTCCGTAGTTTTCACCACCTACGATTACGCTCTGTCCCATAGCCTTAGCTCTTGCAGGGAATTCCTTGTCACATACTGTGAAGCAATGCTCTGAAATAGCAGGGATATTTGAACGTAGTGGAAGAATTTTAGCACCAGCTGGCATAATGTGGTCAGTTGTGATGTTATCCTCAACCTTTAGTGAACATTTAGCCTCAATGCTGTCCTCAAGTGGATATGTAGCAGGATATGGCTTTATGTTTGGTCCTCTTAGTACCTCAACGCTGTCCATTTCAGCCTCTGGTACAGGAGCAGCAACCATATTGTCATTTACAAGGAACTCCTCAGGAAGCTCAATCTTAACCTCGTCACCAAGTGTTCTTGGGTCGCAGAATACACCAGCCAAAGCAGAAGCAGCAGCTGTTTCTGGAGATACAAGGTAAATCTGACCGTCTGCTGTACCAGAACGACCCTTGAAGTTTCTGTTAAATGTTCTTAGAGAAATACCCTTTGAGTTAGGTGACTGACCCATACCGATACAAGGACCACAAGCACACTCAAGGATTCTTGCACCTGCTGCAATTAAGTCGCCCAATGCACCGTTAAGAGCAAGCATATTGTAAACCTGCTTTGAACCAGGAGCAATAGAAAGAGAAACATTCTCTGCAACAGTTTTGCCCTTTAGAATAGCAGCAACTCTCATAAGGTCTAGGTAAGATGAGTTTGTACAAGAACCAATACATACCTGATCAACAACCTGTGGGCCAATTTCTTCAATAGTCTTTATATTGTCAGGGCTGTGTGGGCAAGCAGCCATTGGAACAAGAGTAGAAAGGTCTATGTCGATAACCTCGTCATAAACTGCATCAGCATCAGCTGAAAGCTCTATCCAATCGTTTTCTCTGCCCTGAGCCTTTAGGAATGACTTTGTAACCTCATCAGAAGGGAAGATAGAAGTAGTAGCACCAAGCTCGGCACCCATATTTGTAATTGTAGCACGCTCTGGTACTGTAAGAGTTTTAACACCCTCGCCACCGTACTCTACAATTTTACCTACGCCACCCTTAACAGACATAATTTTTAGTACCTCAAGAATAACGTCCTTAGCAGATACCCATGGCTGTAGCTTGCCTGTAAGGTTAATTCTAACCATTTTAGGCATAGTTATGTAGTATGCACCACCACCCATAGCAACTGCAACGTCAAGTCCACCTGCACCAATAGCAAGCATACCAATACCACCACCTGTAGGTGTGTGGCTGTCTGAACCGATTAGAGTTTTACCTGGGATACCAAATCTCTCAAGATGTACCTGATGACAAATTCCGTTACCAGGTCTTGAGTAGTAAATACCATGCTTTCTACATACTGTCTGGATAAAACGGTGGTCATCAGCGTTTTCAAAGCCTGTTTGTAATGTGTTATGGTCAATGTACGCAACACTTTTTTCTGTTTTTACTCTTGGTACGCCTATAGCCTCAAACTCAAGGTAAGCCATTGTACCTGTTGCGTCCTGTGTTAATGTCTGGTCGATTTTTAAACCTATATCACTGCCTACGGTCATTTCACCACTAAGCAGATGGTTTTTGATTATCTTTTGTGCTATTGTATAACCCATGATAATCTCCTCCTTAGTTTTAATATAGCTGAAATATTAGGATTTGTTTGAAAAATCACTATCTGTTTTCAAATAAGTCCTAAAACAAATCACAAAATTGTAAAAACAATTTGGAATTTATTAACATACCATTTTATTAATTAAACAAAATGGTAAATGTACTATGTAATATAAAATTTTTGTTTAAAGTGTTTCTACAAACTCTTTAAGGTACTGCTTGAACTCTTCTCCAAATTCCTTGTTTTGTACGCCTACTTCAACCTGTGCCTTTAAAATACCAAGCTTGTTGCCCATATCGTAACGTACACCTGTGAAGTCTACAGCAGTCATACCTGTATTTTGAGCAAGAACCTTCATAGCGTCTGTAAGCTGAATTTCTCCACCAACACCAGGCTGAACATTTTGAAGAATATCAAAAATTTCAGCTGGTAATACACATCTGCCAAGTATAGAGAATAGAGAAAGTACCTCTTCCTTTGTTTTTGGCTTTTCTACCATATCTGTACAGCTGTATATATTACCCTCAAGCTTGTCTACCTTTAATGAACCATACTTGTGAATCTCGCTTTCAGGTACTTCTTTTACGCCAAGTACACCCTTACCGTATTTTTCATATGCTCTTATAAGCTGACCAATTGCAGGGTCTTCGCCTACAATTACATCATCACCGAACATTACAGCAAAAGGCTCGTCACCAACAAAGTTTTTAGCACAGTTTACAGCGTGACCTAAGCCCTTAGTCTCTTTTTGTCTGATAAATGTGATATTTGCAAGCTTTGGTATAGCTGTTACAGTGTCGTAAAACTCTGTTTTACCACCTTTAAGCAAAGCCTGCTCAAGCTCTGGTGAATAATCGAAATGGTCTTCAATCGCTCCCTTACCTCTGTTTGTTATTATAAGTATTTCTTCAATACCTGCCTTTACAGCCTCTTCCACAATATACTGTATAGCTGGCTTGTCAACTATAGGGAACATTTCCTTTGGCATTGATTTTGTTGCAGGTAGTACTCTTGTACCCAAACCTGCTGCAGGAATTATAGCCTTTCTTACTTTTTTCATATTTGTACCTCTCCTTAAAAAATAACTTGATTTATGCGTAAATTTGAATTATTTATGATGAATGTTACATAAAAAATGGGATAGAGCTTACTAAAGCGTACGCAATAAACAGAATATAGCCTAACACTACATTAACGCCACCTGCTTTGCTTAGATGCTCTCTTACCTCGGTATCAGAAGTGAATTTCTTCTTAGCCAGCCTTACTTTATTTACTACATGCTTGTAGTAGCAACGATTTGCAATAAGACCACTTATAATCATAAGAATAAATCTAAAAAAATATGAGAATCCCATTAGGGAAACCATACCTAATTGCTCGTTAGATAATACATACAGCTGTTCATATGAAATTGCATTGTCAATGATAATGTTATAATTTTCAAGCATATCATAAACAGGTGTATATAATACATTATAAATTATTGAAAATATAGCGAACAGTACAGTAAGGATTGTTCCAATTAAATACTGTTTACGATATAAAAACCAGCCACCAGAAAAAAGGAAAGCCGCAAAATTAAAACGACTTTTATCATGGTCGTGAATTCTTTTAAAAATTAAGCTGTAAAGAAGAGAATTATTTTTAACATATTTCTGAGCTTCAACTAATTTTACATCAGGAGCTATCTCGTCGTTTTCGTTAATCTTAAAAGTAGTTGTAACAAAAGGCATACCCTGAAAATCTGGGTTTTCTTGATTGCTTTGGTTTTGGTAACCATTAAATCCACCAAATGCATTGTTTTGTGAGCCTAAAGGGGCAGAGCAGTGCTTACAGAAGAAAGAATCACCACTGTTTTTTGTGCCACAGTTATTACAAATAATAAATTCAGGTGTAGGTGTAGCCTCTGAATCACCTGCAAAGCCTGTAGCCTCGGCACTCCACACATAGCCTTCTTTATGCTTATCGTGATTTATACATTTATTGTTCTCTTCATAACATTCTCTGTGCTGTGGTGTTCCACAAATAGGGCATACCACTACATCATCGTCTTTTGTAAATAGCTTCTCACAGTGTGAGCATTTCTGATTTAAATATTTCAATTTATTTTCCTCTCATTTATACAAGTATAAAAATACACTCTTATTCTAAAATTTTAACAGATTTCTCTAAAAACTTCAACAGTTAATTTATACGTTATATGACAATATTTATTTATCGTAAAAATTTTTAAGAGATTATACTTATACTAATACCTGTTTGAACGCTAGAATAGGTTGTCGAGGAGAATTTACTCAGAACGAGGACGACGACGCAGGCAAGCTGACGCTTGTCAAGGAGAAGGACGAAGTGCTGAGTGAATTCTACCGACAAGATGTCTAGTGTTTAAATAGGTATTAGTATTAAATATGCCTATTTATTGTTGCACATATAATATAAAAATAAAAAGCCGTAAAAAATTTCTTACGACTTTTTAAAATTTAATTCAATTTAACGCTTATTCACCAACAAATGGAACTAATGGGAATCCAACCCATTTTGCTATGCTGTTATACTTACAAGTAATATCCTTTACAATGCCTCCAGCATATTTAACTCCAGCAAGTAGCTTTCCAGTTTTCGACTGTGGATCTGAACACTCCAAAAGAAAACGTTCAATTTTTTTCATTGCTCCTGATTTTATAATATCTTCCTTAGTTTCACAGGTATCCAATTTATTTAGAGCAGAGGTTACTTTTTCACAGTCTTTATCAAATTCTTGTGATTTTCCGTTAGCCTCATCCTTTAAATCGTTAAAATCACCTTGCAAGCCATTTATTGCGTTTCTAATATCAACTGTTATGGTGGTTGTTACAGTGGTGGTTACGGTGTTTTCTGCTGATGAGGTAGATGTTGATGTATTTGTTGGATTTTGGGTTACATTATTTTGTGGAGAGTAATTAAATTTTGGGTTGATTTGTGGATTATTATGTATTGTTAAATTTAATTTTGTGTTTTCCATATTTGATTCAACTCCATCAAGTAATTTTTTAATATTTACATCTTCAAGTGTATGGTGACATTCTATCGTTGATTTTCCTTTTCGTTCTGCACGCAAAATACTTTTGTATTCGAACAAAAACTTACACTCTTCAGAACAAATACATGGGATTTTTTCGATTATTTTAATTTGCTTGAATTGACTATGAATCTCTTCAAAGGATTTTCTAATAATAGTAAGCAATTCTTGACGCTCACGAGATATTTCACCACTTACCTTAATATCTACATAACGCTCTGATAAATTATCATATAATCTAACCAAAGCGTAAGCAGTATAACGCTTTAAGTACGCCCCTTTTTTCCAGCATTGCTTTACATTGTCTATTGTTTCAAGATAATTGTTAAGAGATACAATAAAACGAGTCATAATACCAGCAGGAATAAAGTCGTATTCATAACGGAAAGAAATTGTTTCTCCAAAAGGAAATTCATAATCAAGATTAATTGTTTTATTCTCAAGTAATTCTGCAACTAAGTATGTTGAGTTTGATACCTCAAAAGCTAATTGGAACCTTTTCATCAGATTTAACAAATATGGATAACGCTCTTGAGGATAACGTTTTTTATCATTCCATATTATCGGAAGATCATCGCAACACAGAATTCCGTTTCTTCCCTTTAGCTGTTTTTCCTGCTCGTCTAATACCTTATAAACAGCATCTGTACCCCATTCAGAAGAAAGTATTACTATGTTACTTAGCAAATTATCATTGTGATAATATAAAACTATTCCTAAATCGTGTAAATATTTTATAAGACTTAGAGCTTCCTCAGAGTCGATGTTATTATCTTTACAGATTTCTAAATATTTTTCATAAGAAATAAAGTTCAATGTTTTTGAAAGCTCCTCTAACCTTTTTCTTACATTTAACCACGAGGATAGCCAAGAGGTTTTCATAAGTGGCAGATTAATTGCGAGTTCTTTTATAAGTTTTCTCAAATCTTCAATACCAATATTATCTTTACAGCTTACATAGACAATATCTTTAATTTGTGGGAATCTTTCCTTATAGTCAGTATCATCGAGGTGATTAATTCGACCAATGTTATTATCACACTTGTTTACTACAATAATTATAGGGCTATCACCTGCAAGACTTTGAATTGTTTTTAACCAATAATCAATTCTACCATACTCATCTTCGGCAAGTGCATCCCATACTAATAAATATAATGAGCGTTCGGTCAAAAAGAATTGGTGTGTTGAATGATATATCTCTTGTCCACCAAAATCCCAAACATTAAGCTTATAGGCTTCTCCGTTTTCAGAAAAATGCCAATTAGTAATATCAATTCCTTCTGTTGTGGATTCTTCTTCATATGCATCCCAAACTAAACGATTAAGCAGACTACTTTTTCCAACGTGTCCTTGTCCCACAATAACCATTTTTGATTCGTTAAAATAATCCTTAGGAGCATCTGATTGCTGTGCTAACACATATCTAACAATTTCTTTAGCTGACTGATTTAATATTTCAGGAGGGATTTTTTCGGCTAAAGGAGTATTACCTAACTCTAATTCAGAAAGATATCTAAGTTTGCTCATAGAGTCGGGTAATGCTGTGATTTTAGTGCTCCAAAGATCTAATTTTTGTAATTTTTTAAAGCAATCCATATGCTTAGGTAAATTCTCAATATCAGAAAAGCTTAGGTCAATTATATCAAGATTTTCAAGTTTTAAAAAATCTTCAGATAAAAATTTATCTAAACAATTAAAACTAACCCCTTTAAGAGATGGAATTAATAAGGCTTTCGGAATCTGAGGAAAGCCACACTCGAAGATATCAAGATGAATTAATTGTGGCATATTTAATGGAATATCATCTTCAAACTCCATTGCACTGCCAGATAAATTTAAGACCTGTAAGCTTTGTAATCTTTCTATTTTTGTAGGGATTAAAAGAAAGTTGATATTCATTTCGTTGATTTCATCAACTTCATCAACTTCTTCAAATGATTGACTTCCAAGGTATAACATTTGTAAATCAGGTAAATTCCAAAGCTCATCAGGTAAATATGTTAATCCACAGTCCGATAAATCAAGAGCCTGCCAGCTAAAAGCCTTTGCATCACTAATTAACTGCAACAATTCATTATGATTAAGCGTTTTGTATAGACGGTTATATGGGATAAAATCCGAAAATGAATAATATCCACAGGTGTCATAAATATCATGAATTTCAGGGTCAAAATGTGTATAGTCGTTTTTTTCTATCCATAACTGTTTCAAAGCTATTACCTCCTAACGAAAATATATAGTATTATATTACCATATGTTTGAACAAAACTCTACAAAATCTAACATAAAAATTGTGGAATTTTTGTAAACTTATTTATTTTTGCACAAAAATAAAAAGCCGTAGAAAATTTCTTACGGCTTTAAAAAATTATAGTTTATTTAATTGATAAAGACACATATCGCCAGCTTGATCAATCATTATATAATCATCACCAATAAATGTAGCAAGGTCGTCTGTATTGGTTATTACATTATTATGGCTTACAAGAAGATAATCTGTTTTCACGTTATCGCCGTGAACATTAGGGTATTGATAAAGCTCGGGGAAGTTGTACATATGAGGAATATATATTCCGTCAGCTGTAATTTCTGCGTCTGTAGGGATTGTTGAAATAAGCTTGTTGTATTTTTCAGCCATTTCTGCATTTTTTACTTCGCAACTGCTGTAATATGCTGCTCGTGGGAAAAACAGTGAAAAGCTCATTATAATACACATAGAAAGACTAAAGCTGAGCATAGAGCTTCTTGTTTTTGGATTAGCCTCTGATATAACAAGATATAGCATAAATAGTATAAGTCCTGCTACACCATAGGTATATTGGAATTTTACATCGTACTGGTATTTCCAGTTTGACATTAAATCTACTACAAGCATAGGGATAAGCAAAACTATAAGTGTTTTATTTTTGCTTATAAATGGTGCAAAGGCAACAGGTATAAGCATCCAGCACATAAACATAATTTTGTCAGCAACAAATACTTGTGAGATAAAATACCCAAAGTTTGCTAAACAGGTTTTAACAACAGCAGAGAAGCCTGCTTCATCACCAGGCATATAATTGTCAAGTCTGCCAGTCATAACACCTTCGCCAAGTGTAGCTACTACACTTGTTGCAATGCTAAAGTATATTACAGCTCCTGCTAGTATTGCACCACCCAGCCAATATTGCTTGCGTGTAACCATCATATATAGTGCTATAGACATTACATATATAGCAGCGTCTTCTTTAACGGTTAAAATCAATGCACAGAATATAACAATTCCTACCCATTTTTCCTTTACTATGAAATACATAGCCCACATAATAAGCACTGTTAGAAATTTATTCTCGTGAAAATCGTATAAACAGCCGTTAGCAAGTGTAGGATAAAATAAATATATCATACAGCATATAGCTGTAACAATTTCTGAAAATTTAAAATGCTTGCATATTAAAACTACAGGTATAGCACCAATAGAAATAAATAGAGCTTGTATTACAAGCAATGTTTCAGGTCTTGGGCATATGGCGTAGAATGGAAGCAAAATATAATAGAAAGGACTAAAATGCACACCAAAGTGTGACATAAGTGTATTACGCTCTACCGTAGTATTAGGCAAACCAGTTGTTCGCATATTCTCAAACATTTGGGCAAAAATTCCAAAGTCGAAGTTTTGAGCCATATATGCGTTATATCTTGCTATTGATGCAATAGAAACTAATATTGTAAACACTATTATACCTATTCCAGCCACAGTGAGTGAGGTGTTTTTAGGTAGCTTAATTGCTTCAAGGTCAATTTTATTATCCTTGCCAATCCAGCCAATAACAAGAAACATAACAAAAGCAATACCTATATTCATATAAATATTTTCAACGCTTGCGTTATTTACAGAGCAACCCTTATAAGTTAACGCACTGCCGAAAAGTGTTGAGGATATAAGCAAAGCTATAGGAATAACAGTCTTATTTTTTATAAAAAAGCAGACAAATACAAGTGCAGCAGCAACAAATACAGCTGTAAAAAGAGTAAGCTCCAGATTTACATTTGTAGTATATGCAAGCTCCTGATAGTTTCCTTTTGTTGTTATAAGTGTAATAAAGCTACTCAAGCAAAAGCCTGTACAAAAAGCAGCAAATATATAGTCAAGTGGAACCAGCTTCAAAAAAGCTTCGATTTGTTTGGCTAATCCTTTGTTGGTGGTTTTACCAGCCATAATATATCACATCCTAAAATTTTACTAATATACAGTAATCATACATTAAAACGATAAGTTTTTCAACCTTTAGAATAGTCGAGATATTATTTTATATAAGATAAATTATTTTTACTAAACATCTTTACTGTAAACGGGTGTTGTGATAAAATATTTTTGTAAAATATGTTGAAAGGAACGGAAAAATATGGATTGTATTTTTTGTAAAATTATAAAGGGAGAAATTCCATCAAAAAAAGCATATGAGGACGATACTGTTGTAGCCTTTTTTGATATTCAGCCACAGGCACCTGTACATATTGTTGTAATTCCTAAAGAGCATATTGAAAGTATGAACGGAATTACACCTGACAATAGTAAGGTTATAGCACATATTTTTGAGGTTATACCTCAGATTGCAAAGGAGAATAACCTTGATGACGGCTATAGAGTTGTAAGTAACTGTGGTGCAAATGCAGGACAAACAGTTTTCCATTTGCATTTCCATATTCTTGGTGGAGATAAGCTTCAAATGACTATGGCTTGAAGAATAAAGAAATTTATAAAGGGATTTTTTATAAACGGGGGAAATAGATAATGGAATATTATGAGATGACTATTGCAGGATGTACAAGAAGATTACCACTGTGCGAGGTTGCAGAAAATCTTGATATAGCGGCATTTATAATGTTTAATGATGTAGAGGTTACTGAGGCAGCTGCAAGAGAGCTTTTGAAGAAATGCCCTGAGCATGATATTGTAATATCAGCCGAAGCAAAGGGAATCCCTCTATGCTACGAGGTAGCAAGACAGGGTTGCAGAAAGTATGTAGTTGCAAGAAAGTCTGTAAAGCTGTATATGACAGATGTAATTGAATATAAATGCAAATCAATTACTACAGCTAAAGAGCAGGTTCTTTATTTAGGTGGAGATGACGCTAAGGCTTTAGAGGGTAAGCGTGTGCTTATTGTAGATGATGTTATAAGCACAGGTGAATCTCTTACAGCTATAGAAGAGCTTGTAAGACAAGCAGGGGGTATAACTGTTGGAAAGGCAACAGTGCTTGCAGAGGGTCAGGCTAAGGACAGAGATGATATAATTTACCTTGAGCCATTGCCTGTTTTCCCTAAATAATATAATAAATGTAAAATAAGTAAGGGTGATAATGTGAGGTTGGTGTTTTATGTAGTAGGCTTATGCTATATGCTTGGGCTACTATTCACTGTAATAGTGGGCACCAGCCTTGCGTTTTATTTTGTTCCGTTAATTTGTTTGCTTGCAGTATTATGTGTGGTTTTCAATAAAAATAGCAACAAAACAGAGGTAGCTGTGGGGCTGTTGTGTGTAGCACTTGGTATACTTACATATTCATTTTGCTATAATACTCAGGTTGAACCTGTTAAACAGCTTGAAAGTAATACTGCAAAGCTTACAGCAACAATAATTGAAGAGTCTTATTGTAAAAATAGTAGATATTATTATTTTATAGAAAGTAATAGCATAGCTGTAAATGATGTTGAAATAGATAATTTACCACAAAACGTAAAATTGAAAATATTCTCTGAAGAGAATTTTGAATTTGAATTATACGAGAACATAGAGCTAGAGGTTAAATTTAATAAGCTGAAAAAATCACCCTACTATTATCATAATGTATCAGATGGGTATTATATTGGTGCAACCTTGGTTAAAAATACAGTTAAACCACTTGGCAGTAAAACTGTTCCGTGGTATTCATTTTTGAATGATATTCATAAAGGTATAGAAAATAAGCTATCGTCTGTACTTGATAGAGAAAATTGTGGCTTGTTAATGGCGTTAATGCTTGGTGATAAGTCTGATATGGATAAGACAATCCAAAACAGCTTTACAACAGCAGGGGTAAGCCATATAGTTGTGGTGTCGGGCTTGCATTTATCCATAATAATAGGCTTTGTTTTTTCTGTGCTTTCGCTTTTTATAAAAGAAAAGAAAATTACAGCTGGTGTTACTATAGTAATAATATTAATGTATGTTGTAGTTACAGGCTTTACATATTCAGTAATTAGATGTGCTGTTATGAATATTATTTATCTTTGCTCTTATTTTGTAAAAAGAAGGCCCGATTCTCTTAATAGCCTTGGATTTGCAGGCTTGATAATTACTTTGAAAAATCCACTGGCTATAGGTAATCTTGGTTTAATAATGTCATTTTCAGCTACCTTGGGAATAATAACAGTTGAAGAAAAGCTGAGAAGCTTTATTTTGGATAGGATACCTGAATTTATAAAGACCCCAAAGCTGAAAATTATTAAAAGGATAGTAGAATATGTGGTAAGCTGTATAAGCGTTTCGCTTTCGGCAACATTATTCACATTGCCTGTAATGGTTTATGTGTTTGAAAGCTTCAAGGTTTATTTTCTGCTTTCAAATTTGTTAATAACTGCTGTAGTACCTGTTATTATTGTTGTGGGTATAATTATTACGGTAATGCTTTACATACCGTTTTTATCAGCCTTGGCTGGTTTAATTGCGATAGTAGAAAATTATCTTTGTAGCTTTGTTATTTGGGTTACTGAATTTGTATCAGACCTGCCTATGGCTACAATCAGCCTAAGCTCTGTAACAGTTAAGCTGGCTACATTTGTAGTAATAGCTGTAATAGCGATTTTCTTTATTGCTCAGGGCTTTAAAATTAAAAGTCTATCCTTTTGTGTAGCTATAAGCTGTAGTGTTTATGCTATGGTTATGTCGTTGGGATATTTTATTATGAGCCAATCATTCAGCTTGCAGATTATAGATACAGGCAGTGGAGTAACAATTATTGAGGATTCCCACGACGGTGTTAATATTTTGTGCTGTGGTGGTGATATATACCATAGTAATAACGCAATTACAGCTATAGAAAATAAAAGACTGAATTCAATTATAATTCCTGATTACCGAAAGTATTACAGTAAATATGCAGAGGATTATATTTATGAGTTTGATTTTGAGAACATTTTAGTGTATGATACCGATAAATATTCAGAATTTTTTACAGACCTACTTAAAAGTAAAAACGTTACATATATAATGGAGAATACCACAGTTGATTTTGCAAACTACCAATATAAAATAATTACAGCAGATAATAAAAATTGGCTGTATATTACAAGCGATAATAGCAGTGTTTTGGTATCTCCTAAAAACGCAGACTGTGCTAAGTTACCATTATGGTATAGAAAATGTGAGGTTCTTGTTTTGCAAACTAACTGTGTAAATGTGGAAAGCATAACCTGTGATAATATTGTTTTCTGTGGTAAAGACAACGGTAAAGGTTATTATTACACTGAAAATGGCGATATAATGATATATAAATTTTTAAACGGGAGCGTAAGCCTATGGCAAAGCTAAACGAAGCAGATTTAAAAAGACAAATAAAGAATATGGATTTTAAAAATCTCTACTTATTATATGGTGAAGAAAAAATGCTTGTATCTGTATATTCAAAGAAGCTACAGGAAAAGGCAATTGGAAAAACACCGTCAGACTTTTATTTTCATAGCTATAATGAGGATAATAGTGTTGAAGATATTTTTAAGGCTATTGACATTATTCCGTTTGGTTGCCCATACAATTATGTTTTGATAGAAAATTTGCCGATAGAGAAAATTCCAGATAGAGATTTAAAGGATTTACTTGAGGTACTAAGCGATTTACCACCGTCTACAATAGTTGTTATAGCAATGACAACGCTTTTGCCAAGTGGTAAAAAGCCACCAGTGTGGAAAAAATTGGTTGATACAGCTGATAAATACGGGGTAGCAGTTGATTTTGCAAAGAAAACTGTAGCCGATTTGCGTAAACAGCTTATAAGCTGGGCGTCAAAAAGAAATCTTTTACTGTCACCTGATAATGCAGTTAAAATTATAGAATACAGTGGTACAGATTTGAATACACTCAAAAATGAAATGGATAAGCTATGTGCATATGTAAACGAGGGTGAAATTACTCTTGAAGCGATAGATACAATTGTAACTAAAAATTTGGCTACAAAGGTTTTTGATATGACAAAGGCTGTAATTTCAGGCGAATGGGATAATGCATTTGAAAGGCTTGATTTATTATTTTATCAAAGAGAAGAGCCAATAATGATTTTAGCAGAGCTGTCTAATACCTATACCGATATTTACAGAGTGCGTTTAGCTGTTGAAAGTGGTATGAGAGCTGAAGATGTAGCAAAGAATTTTGATTATAAGCGTAAAGAATTCAGACTAAAAAAGGCAGAAAGAGCCTCTGCAGGGCTTACTACTGATGACATTTGCAAATGCTTGGAATATCTGGCTGAAACAAATACTGCTATGAACCGTAGCAGTGCTAATAAGCGTTTAATGCTTGAACAGCTTATAGCAAAGCTGATTATTACAGGAAAGCGAGTAAGAGGATGATTACAATAAAAGAAGCTATAATTGTAGAGGGTAAATATGATAAAATGAGGTTGAAATCGGTTGTAAATGCTACAATTATAGAAACAAACGGATTTAGAATTTTTAAGGATAAAGAAAAGGTTAACCTTATAAAACAGCTTGCCCAAAAGCAGGGAATTATAGTGCTTACCGACAGTGACGGTGCAGGCTTTGTTATACGAAATCATCTTAAAAATATTGTTCCTAAGGAGCAGATAAAGCACGCATATATCCCACAGATAAAGGGTAAAGAAAAAAGAAAAGCACAGCCGTCAAAGGAGGGTACACTTGGAGTAGAGGGTATTGACGAGCAACAGCTTATTATGTCTTTAAAAAATGCAGGTATTACATATAATTCAAGTGCTAAAAAAAATAGCATAACAAAAATAGAGCTGTTTAAGCTTGGCTTAACAGGCAGAGATAATAGTCAAAAGCTAAGATGTGCATTGTTGAAAAAATTAAATTTACCAGAATATATAACAACAAATGCACTGCTTGATGTGCTTAATTCCTTAATGGATTTAAACGAGCTTTCAAAAATTGTAGATGAGATAAAAATACCAGAATAGATTTTTTTATACTTTATGTGATTTTAAACGAATAATATATACATAGATATATTATATATTTGCAGGTAAAGTTGAAATATATGTCGTACAATGTTTATTTATAGTAAAAAATTCTATTTTTATAGATAATATATATTGAAATAAACGCTTTAGAGTGATAAAATAAACATAATCAATAAATTTTATTTTAATACAAAGGAGAGGTTTTATGTTAACAAGAAGAAAGAAAAACAAGGCATTGTCGTTATTGCTTTCAGTTGTATTGGTATTGTCTGTTTTTTCAGTGCTGGGTGTATCAACTGTAGGTGCTGTTGATGCAAAAACATTGTACCTAAAACCAAATGCCAATTGGTTAAAATCCGATGCACGCTTTGCTATGTATGTAACAGGTAAAAGTGGTTCAGAATGGGTGTCAATGACAAGTGCTGAGGACGGCTATTATTCAGCAGATGTACCAGCAGGTGATTATACAGCTGTTGTATTTGCAAGAATGAATCCAGCAACACCTGAGAATAAGACTGCAAACCGTTGGAATTATTCAAAGGAAATGACAATTCCTACAGATGGCACAAATAGCTTTACAGTAGATGCAGGACAATGGAGTAACGCAACAGGTGAATGGGGTGTTTACATACCAAAGTCTTCATTAAAGAAGCTATACCTAAAGCCAAACAACAACTGGATAAAATCTGATGCACGCTTTGCAATGTATGTAACAGGCAAAGCTGGTTCAGAGTGGGTATCAATGGAAGATGCAGGTGACGGCTATTACACAGCTTATGTACCAGCAAATGGATATACAACTGTAACCTTTGCAAGAATGAATCCGGCAACAACTGAAAATAAGCCTACAAACCGTTGGAACTATTCAGCAGAAATGACAATTCCAACAGATAAAAACAACTGCTTTACAATAGACGCAGGACAGTGGAGCAACGCAACTGGTGTATGGGCTGAGTTTGTTCCTACAGTTTACGATGTAAATACACTATACCTAAAGCCTAATAGTAACTGGATTAGA
Organism: Acutalibacteraceae bacterium; assembly: GCA_036309185.1. Taxonomy (GTDB): domain Bacteria; phylum Bacillota; class Clostridia; order Oscillospirales; family Acutalibacteraceae; genus CAG-964. The sequence continues at coordinate 34,052 of JAXJUF010000046.1, read as the reverse complement.
TCAAATGCACGTTTTGCAATGTACCTAGATGGTGGTAGCAGTGCAACAACTTGGGTATCAATGACAAATCTAGAGAATGGCTATTATAAAGCAGATATACCAGAGGGCGACTATACAAAGGTTACTTTTATAAGAATGGATCCTAATAAACCAGAAAATGTATGGGGAAATCTTTGGAATGATTCAGCAGCATTTGATATTCCTACAAATGGAACAAATTGCTTTGAGGTAGCTGAAGGTCAGTGGAGCTCTGCAAATGGTACTTGGGGAAATTACAGCGAGCTAAACACATTATATTTCAAGCCAAGCAATAACTGGATAAATTCACATGCACGTTTTGCTATGTATTTATTCGCTGGTGACAAGCCAGCAACTTGGGTATCAATGACAGAAACGGAAGCATATGATGGTTATTATTCAGCAGAAATACCAGAGGGTGATTATACAAAGGTAATTTTTGCAAGAATGAATCCAGGTGCAACTGTGAATTCTTGGGAAGCTTTATGGAACGATGCACTAGAGCATAAAATTCCTGCTCAGAATACTAACTGCTTTACTGTAGATGAAGGTCAGTGGAGCTCAGCAACAGGTAAATGGAGTGTTTATGCTCCAACAGAAGAGCCTACAGAATTTACAGAAAGAAAAGTTACTGTTAGAGAAGGCAATGTAGTAAACGTTTGGGTAGAGGTTTCTATTCCAGAAGATGGCGTTGACGTTGCAGGCTGGGATCTAAATATGTATTATGATAGTGATATGTTCACTGTAAATGATAAATTTGCTGATGGCTATGGCTTTGCGGCAGGTAACGAGGCTATTGATTATGCTTTAGGCTTATCTGAAAAAGAGGCTTCTCTTCCAGGTGGTTCTTTAGTACAGGCGTCATTTAATGAAGGAAGAGTTAAGCTTGCAGATATTGATGCAAGAGGTTTAAAACTTAATGGTAAAAATACAAAATTGGTTTGCATTCAGCTTACTGCTATTGCAAATGGCAGAACAACACTTGCTTATGAAATGTCAGATATAGTTGATGTAAATCTTCAGGATACCTATATTGATAAGGCAGATAATAATAAGCCAGCAGGTGGTGCTGAGTATAAAATAAATTGCAGTGTTATTAGATAATTATATTAGGTCGTATCTGAAAACTAAAAACAATTGTCTATTTCTGTTTTCAGATACCCTCTAATTAATAATTTAGCGTAGAAAAATCGTGAGCGTGAGTTACTATCCAACTGATTGAAAAGATGAACGCAACCCCTACATATATAGGTGTTTGGCATTGTCGTTGTAAAGGGTTCAGCTAAATTTTAGTGACGGATTGCTCCGAATTCTGCTAATAAGAAATTGCAAACAAAAACAAATTATGAAACATAGAAAGGAGAATCCTCTATGGATCTCACAATTATTATTGGTGTTGCAATTGCCGTTGTTGTAATTATCCTTATACTTCTTATCGGATATGTAAAATCACCACCAGATACAGCGTATATTATTTCCGGTTTTCGTAAGTCTCGTATCCTTATCGGTAGAGCAGGTATTCGAATCCCAATCTTGGAGCGATTGGATAAACTGAGCTTGAAGATGTTCTCTGTAGACGTTAAGACTACAGACTATGTTCCTAATGCTGAGTATATCAACGTCAAGGTTGATGCAACCGTTAAGATTCGTATCGGTCAAAGCGAGGAAATGATGACACTAGCTTCTAAGTTCTTCTTAAACGAAGGTGAGGCTATGATCATCAGCCGTGTGCAGGATACTTTGGAAGGTAATATGCGTGAGATCGTTGGTCAGATGAAGTTGGAAGAAATGGTTATAGACCGTAAGGCTTTTGGTGACCGTGTTCAGGAAAATGCTGTTCCTGATCTTCAAAAGATGGGTCTTGAGATGATCTCCTTCAATGTTCAGTCTTTCTCAGATCAGAACAATGTAATTGATGATTTGGGTATTGACAACATTGCCCAGATTAAGAAGGGTGCTGCTATTGCAAAAGCTCAGGCTGACCGTGATATCGCTATCTCACAGGCACAAGCAGCTAAAGAAGCTAATGATGCAAAGGTTCAGGCTAATATGGAGATTGCCGAGAAGCAGACTGCTTTGGCAATCCGACAGGCAGAGCTTAAGCAACAGAGTGATGTTAAGAAGGCTGAAGCTGATGCTGCTTACCAAATTCAGGAGCAGGAGCAGAGAAAGACTATCGAAGTTACATCTGCAAACGCTAACATTGCAAAGGCTGAGCGTGAAGCTGAACTAAAGGCTCGTGAGGTTGAGGTTAAGAAGCAGACACTTGATGCTGAGATTCGTGCAAAAGCTGACGCAGAGCGTTACCGTCAAGAGCAGGAGGCACAGGCTGAACTGTTTAAGCGTCAGAAAGAAGCAGAAGCTCGTCGTTATGAGCAGGAGCAGTCTGCTGCTGCTGAGATGAAGATTGCAGAGGCACAGCGTTTTGCAAAGGAGCAAGAAGCAGAAGGTATTGCTGCTGTTGGTAAGGCAGAGGCTGAAGCTATTCGTGCAAAGGCTCTGGCTGAAGCAGAAGGTATCGACAAGAAGGCTGAAGCTATGAAGAAGTACGGCGAAGCTGCAGTAGTTGAAATGATTATGGAGGCTCTGCCTGATATCGCACGTAATGTTGCCGAGCCTCTTAGCAAGGTTGACAAGATTACTATGTACGGTGAAGGTAACTCTGCTAAGTTGATTAGCGATATCGTTAACTCTACTACTCAGATTACCGAAGGCATTTCTGCTGGTATGGGTGTTGATTTAAAGAGTTTGCTAATGGGTGCTCTTGGTGGTAAACTAGCTGCCGACAATCAATCACCTGTGGTAGTTGTTCCTGATATGTCGGGTACTGCAAAACCACCTGTTAACCAGAACAATAATAATGTTAAGGAATAATTTTTACGTTGATGGGTCTGTTTCACTAAAAGTGGGGCAGACCCTGTTTTTTCTTGCCCTAACATTTATTATAGAGCCTTTTTAATAGCTCCTAGTTAATAATACTAGCTTGTATTTTAACTTTTAAACATAGCTTAATAATTATGAAAATTTCCATTTTTTATGTATAATACTTATTGAAAAAAAAGACATTTGATGATAGAATGTAGTTGTTTAAAGATTTTTTCAAAATCTAATTTTATCAAAAGGAGAGAGAGCTTATGTTCATCAAGAAACAGAACAAAGGTCTAGCATTGTTTATGGCAATTTTAATGATGTTGTCTATGTTTTCAGTGCTAGGAGTATCAACAGTAAGTGCTGCTGATACAAGCTCATCAGCAACTTTGTACCTGAAGCCAAACGCTAACTGGATTAAATCTAATGCACGTTTTGCAGTGTATTTAACAGGCGACAGTGGCTCAACATGGGTATCAATGGTTGCTGCTGAGGACGGTTACTATCAGGCAGATATACCAGATGGTGACTATACAAAAGTAACATTCGGAAGAATGAAGGCTGACACAACAGAAAATACTGTTGCAAATCGTTGGAATTATTCAACAGAAATGTCAATTCCAACAGATGGAACAAACTGCTTTACAATTACTGAAGGTGATTGGAGTAACGCAACAGGTGAATGGGGCGTTTATGTACCAAAATCATCATTAACAAAGCTTTACTTAAAGCCAAACAGTAACTGGATTAAGTCAGATGCACGTTTTGCAATTTATTTAACAGGTGCAAACGGTTCAGAGTGGATTTCAATGGACGATGCTGGTGACGGTTGCTACACAGCTTATGTACCATCATCTGATTACACAAAAGTAAGATTTGCAAGAATGAATGGTTCAACAACAGAGAATATTGCTGCAAATCGTTGGAACTGGTCAAAAGAATTGACAATCCCAGCTAAAACAGATAAAAACAATTGCTATACAGTAAAAGCAGGTGCTTGGAGCGAAGGCGAAGGTTCTTGGGGTGAATTCACACCTACAGTATATACTGTAGATGCACTATACCTAAAGCCAAATAAGAACTGGGTATCTTCAAATGCACGTTTTGCTCTTTACCTATACGGTGGCGAGAGCGAAGCTGCTTGGGTATCAATGACAAAGCTTGATGATGGTTCTTATAAGGCTGATATCCCAGCTGGCGACTATAAGAAGGTAATGTTCGCAAGAATGAAGGGTGCAGAGCTTGAGAACATCTGGGCTAACTCAGCAAATGCTTCAAACGAAATGGATATCCCAACAAACGGAACTAACCGTTTCATCGTAGATGAAGGTCAGTGGAGTAATGCACTAGGTGAGTGGGATTCTATTTCTGAGCTTAAGACACTATACCTAACACCAAACAAGAACTGGTTAACAGGAAATGTACGTTTTGCAATGTACCTATTTGGTGGCGACAGTGCTGCAACTTGGACATCAATGACAGACCTTGGTAATGGTACATATAAGGCTGATATTCCAGCTGGTCACTATACAAAGGTAATCTTCACAAGAATGAGAGCTGCAGAAACTGATAATAAATGGGAGAACTCAGCAAATGAGTCTCTAGCATTAAGAATACCTGTAAAGGTAACAGATCTATTTACAGTTGATGCAGGTCAGTGGGGTTCAGCTTCTGGTGTATGGAGCACATATGGTGTAGAAACACCAACAGAAAAGCCAACAGAGGCACCAACAGAAAAGCCAACAGAAACTTCTACACTAGAAACAATTGAGGTTAAGGCTGGCGATACAGTAAATTACTGGGTAGAGGTTTCTATTCCAAGTGATAAGCTTGACGTTGCAGGCTGGACAATAGACATGTATTATACAAAAGACATGTTTACAATAAACAGCGATTTCGCTGATGGATATGGTTTTGCATCAGGTAATGCAGCTGTTGACTATGCGTTAGGATTATCTGACGAGACTGCTGAACTACCAGGTGGTACTTTAACACAGGGTGAAATTTCAAGACCTGGTAAAGCTAGCTTTACAGATGCTAACCCTAACGGATTAGGCTTTAAAGGCAAAACAACAAAGTTAGTTTGCATTCAGCTAAAGGCTGTTGCAAATGGTACAGCAGTTCTTTCATACAGAATGAGAGATCTAGTTGATACAAATATTCAGAATTCTTATGTTGATAAGGCAAATGATTGCTATCCAACAAACGGTGCACTATGCTTAATAAAGTATGAGATAATCGAAGCTGAGGATCCAACAGAGCCAACTGAGGAACCAACAGAGAAGCCAACAGAGAAGCCAACAGATAAGCCAACAGAGAAGCCAACAGAAAAGCCAACTGAGGAGCCAACAGAAAAGCCAACAGAGAAGCCAACTGAGGAGCCAACTGAGAAGCCAACAGAGAAGCCAACAGAGAAGCCAACTGAGGCTGGCACTGTAATTTATTTGAATTCTAAGGCTATTAGCACAGGTAGCGAGAGATATGCAGTTTATGTATGGAATACTAGCAATGATGGTAAGTGGTTCAATATGACTGCAAAAGAAACAAACCTATATCAGGTAACTATCAAAGATAGCTATAAGAATATTATTTTCTGTAGAATGAATGGTTCTACAACTGATAATAACTGGAATAATGTTTGGAATCAGTCAGCAGACCTAACAATCAGCAGTAGCTATAACCTATACACAGCTACAGGCTGGAGTGGTTCTAAGTTTACTGGTAATTGGGGTAAACAGGATCCTGTTGATCCAACAGATCCAACAAACCCAACAAACCCAACAAACCCAACAGATCCTACAGATCCAGTAGATGATAATGTAATTTACTTTAATGATGCTGCTATCCATGCAGGTGGCGAGAGATATGCTGTTTATGTATGGGGCGATGGCGTAGAAAGTAAGTTTATTAATATGACATCAGCAGGAACAAACCTATACAAGGTAGAGATTCCTGATGGCTATAAAAACATTATTTTCTGTAGAATGAATGGTAGTACAACTAATAATAACTGGAACAATGTTTGGAACCAGACACAAGACTTGACAATAACTAGTGGTAAAAACCTATTCACAGCTACAGGTTGGAGTGGTGCTAAGTTTACTGGTAATTGGTCATCTAAATAATTAAAACCTATTATGGATTAATAATCATTCTGAGAAGATGTGATTAAAAATTAAATAATTAGTTTTAGGAATTTGCCCACCTTGCTTTTATAGCAGGGTGGGATTTTTTTGTGGTGTTTAAATAATGCAGAATATTGCACAAATTATATTAATGAGTTTTGTAATTATAACGAAAAAAGGACTTTTAATTGACTTTTATTGTAAAAAAATATATAATTATTCTGTTATAGCTGTATTTACAGGATGTTATTATAAAAATATCTGTAATTGTTTGAGTACAGCAAAATTAAAATTCCTTTATGGAGGTAATACGATTGAAAAGAGTTGCAAAACCAGTATTTTTCATCATTGCCATCCTTATACTTGTTTTGAGTTATTTTGCAACCTTTGGTTTGCATACTCAGTACGGTGATATTGACACAACCGTAATTAAAGGTATTGGTGACATAAGATGGGGAATAGACATTCGAGGTGGTGTAGAAGCTACCTTTAAGCCTGCTGACGGCTACGACGCTACAGACGAAGAAATTGAGTCAGCTAAGGCTGTTATTGAAACAAGACTTGTTTCAGGTAATGTTACAGACTATGAACTGTATGCAGATGCTTCAAGCGACAGAATTATTGTAAGATTCCCTTGGAAAGAGGATGAAACAGAATTTGATGCTAAGAAGGCTATTGAAGAAATTTCTGCAACAGCACAGCTTACTTTCAGACCTGGTCAATCTTACACAACTACAGATGTAAATGCGAATGGTGAAACAATTTTTATAACACCTTCAGGAGAAACAGCAGAAAAAGTACTTATGGATGGTTCAAATATAGCTTCTGCTGAGCCTCTTACAGATGGTACACAGTTTGTAGTAGGTCTAAATCTTAAAGATGCAAAGGTTTTTGAGCAGATTACAACAGATTATATGGGACAAACTGTTTCAATCTGGCTTGACGATGAGCTTATTTCTGCACCAACAGTAGAAGCTACAATCTCAAATGGTGAAGCTTCAATTACTGGCTTATCAACAGCAGAAGAGGCACAGGATTTGGCTACAAAAATCAATGCTGGTGCTTTGCCATTTAAGCTAGAAACAACAAGCTTTGGTTCTGTAGACCCTACATTGGGTGAGTCTGCACTTGTTGCTATGGCTTATGCTGCTATTGCTGCACTTATATTTATGACTATATTCCTACTTGTTATGTACAGACTACCTGGCTTTATTGCTGTACTTACACTACTTGGACAGCTAGCACTTTCTGTTGCTGCTGTATCAGGCTTCTTTACAGTAATACCAAGCTTTACAATGACACTACCTGGTATTGCAGGTATGATTTTGTCAATTGGTATGGGTGCTGATGCTAATATCATTACAGCAGAGCGTATTCGTGAAGAGATAAGAGAAGGTAAAACAATTGACGGTGCTGTTATAACAGGTACAAAGGGTTCATTCTGGGCTATCTTTGACGGTAACGTAACAGTAATTATAGTATCAATAATTCTACTATTGGTATTTGGTCCTGTAAATATTCTTTCAGGCATTTTCGGACCATCAACAACAGGTACAATCTATTCATTTGGTTATACACTGTTGGTTGGTGTAATTTCAAACTTTATAATGGGTGTTGCTGCATCAAGACTAATGCTAAAGTCTGTTTCAGGAATAAAGCCATTGCGTAAAAAGTGGTTGTATGGAGGTGCCGGTAAGTAATGAAAAAGATATTTGACTTTACAGGAAAATCCAAAATTTTCTTTGGCATTTCTATTGCAATAATTGTTATAGGTATTATATGTAATGTCGTTTTTGGCGTTACACTTGATATTCAGTTTACAGGTGGTACAATCTTACAGTATAACTATATTGGAGAGGTTGATACCGATGCTATGAAGGAGCTTATCCAAAAGGAAACTGAGGATACAGTATCTTTCAATATTGGTGATAACATAACAATGGCAGAGGACGGAACTCAGCTACAGGATGGATATTTACTATCTGTACAGTTCTCTGGTCAGAAAACTATCACAACAGAGGTAATGGAAAACCTTACAGTTAAGCTACAGGAAAACTACCCTGATAATAATGTTAAAATGGTTGGTTCACAGTCTGTTGAATCATCAATGGGTTGGAAGTTCTTCTTAAAGTGTATGGTTGCAGTTGCTATAGCTTGTGGTTTAATGGTTATATTTGTAGCCTTTAGATTTAAGAAAATCGGTGGTCTGTCTGCAGGTGTAATGGCATTAGTTGCACTATTCCACGATGTAGCAATGATTTATTTTACATTTGTAATTCTTAGAATGCCAATAGATAGTAACTTTATTGCTGTAACTCTTATGATTTTAGGTTACTCGCTAAATGATACTATCGTTATTTACGATAGAGTTCGTGAAAACAGAAACCGTATGGTTGGTAAGAAGATTGATTATGATATGCTGTTTAACAAGAGTGGTACACAGGTATTCAGAAGAACAGTTTGTACATCAATTACAACACTTTCAGCTATTGTATGTGTATTGATTTTTGCAGTAATATTCAATATTCAGTCAGTAATTACATTTGCTCTACCTATGATGGTTGGTGTGGTTTCAGGTTGTTATTCATCAATCTGTGTTGCTGGTCCACTATGGGTAAAATGGCAGAACAAAAAGCTTAAAAAATAATAATTTGGCTTTATAATATAAATAGGCTGTGTTTCCATAATATGGTAACACAGCCTATTTGCATATTTAAGGAAAAAGCTGTATAATTGTAAATTAGGATTTGTTGAACTACGTACAAACTAAACAACACAAACCAGTTACCCTAACATTACTCACTATATACACAATTGGTATGACTCGGCGTGGGGGATTCCATAAGGGGGCTTGACCCCCTGTGGTCGTTCAGGGAGGGGTTTGGGGAGAGGGATCGAAACCTCTCCCCAACAATCTTTGCTTACTTTCTTTTGTAAGAAAGTAAGAGCTTAATGTAACCAATTTGCGAAGCAAATTGATTGCAGCGGCTTGAGCATATAAAAATAAAAATTTTATTATAAATTAATAGTTTGTAAGAGTTGATGTTTTATAGTTTAATATAAAAACAAGTAATACACCGACACATTATATGTGTCCCTAAATATACAAACTTAAGTTTCGTAAAAAACTAATTGTTTACAGTGTAAACGTGTGTGTGACAGCTCACACCAACAAATCTCAATTTAACACCAAGTAAAACGAAAGGTTGTGAATATATGGCTATTCTTACTTGTGATAGTGTAACTATGAGTTATGATGGAAATGTTGTGCTTAAGGATTTAAGCTTTAAGATAAATGAAGGTGATTACCTGTGTATAGTAGGAGAAAATGGTTCGGGAAAAAGTACGCTTATTAAGGGAATTTTAGGCTTGCATACACCAAATTACGGACAATTTGTGTTTGATGACGGGCTAAAGCAGAAAGAAATAGGATATCTTCCACAGCAAACTCTTGTGCAGAAGGACTTTCCTGCTTCTGTGTGGGAGGTTGTGTTGTCGGGTAGGCTTAACCGAAAGAAAATTGCAGGCTTTTACAGTAAAGAGGATAAAGAAATTGCACAGCAAAATCTTGAAAAGCTGGGCATACCTGCCCTTAAAAAGAAGTGCTACCGAGAGCTTTCAGGTGGTCAACAGCAAAGAGTATTATTAGCCAGAGCCTTGTGTGCAACTGGTAAGCTTATTTTGTTGGACGAGCCTGTTGCAGGGCTTGACCCTGTTGCTATGGCACATATGTATTCTATTATCAAGGAGCTTAACAGAAAAGATAATATAACAGTTATTATGGTGTCTCACGATATTGTAAGTGCTGTGGCTGATGCCACACATATTCTTCATTTATGTGTAAATGGTGATATGTTTTTTGGCACTACCGAGGAGTATAAACATAGCAAATTGGGCAGTAGATTTTTATATCATAACTGTCATTGTGATGAGTGTGAAAATCATCAGAAAAAACATTTGCATTTAGATAAAAATGATATCGGAGGTGCAGTGTAATGGAATTGTTCTCAATGTTTGAATACGGATTTATGGTGCGTGCATTGGTTGTGGGCATACCTGTAGCATTATGTGCAGCCTTGCTAGGTGTAAGCCTGGTATTAAAAAGATACTCAATGATTGGAGATGGACTCTCACACGTTGGCTTTGGTGCATTGGCTATAGCCTCTGCCTTTAATTGGGCACCGTTACCTGTTGCTATTCCTATTGTTATTCTTGCAGCATTCTTGTTGTTGCGATTAAGCGAAAATAGTAAAATAAATGGTGATTCTGCAATTGCTCTTATTTCAAGCAGTGCTTTGGCTATAGGTGTAACTATTGCAACTATGCAGAATGGTATGAATACTGATATAAGTAATTATCTGTTTGGTAGTATAGTGGCTACATCTGAATTTGACGCTGTTTTAAGTGTGTGCTTATCTGTTGTTGTTATAGTAACATATATAATTTTTTACCATAGAATTTTTGCAGTTACATTTGATGAAAGATTTGCAAAGGCTACAGGCACTAGGGTGGAGCTTTATAATATTATTATTGCTATATTAACAGCACTTACAGTTGTACTTGGTATGAGAATTATGGGTACATTGCTTATTTCAAGTCTTATTATATTTCCTGCACTCACTGCTATGCAGTTATGTAAAACCTTTAAAAGTGTAATAATTACCTCTGCTGTATTGTCGGTAGTTTGCTTTTTTATAGGAATTTCAATTTCATACTTATATAGCACTCCTACAGGTGCAAGTATTGTAATTGTGAATTTAATAGCATTTATCGCCTTTACACTTGCAAGAAAGATAAAAAGTTGATGTGTAAAAGTATTTCAAAATGAAAAATATCGAATATGCTTAAAATAATACAACTAAATTGTATATTTTTTGTGTAAAAAGGTTTGTTTATTTTAAAACTTTGTGATATAATAATCTATGCGTTATTGGAGTGATGATAATGAAAAAGAAAGAACGTCAATCAGGTATAGAATTATTGAGAATAATTGCTATGCTACAGATAATTTATCTTCATCTATACCAGTATGGAGGACTGCGAACAGCCTCTCTTGGTGCAGGAGAATTAAATGGTTTTATAACTACATTTATATGGAGCTTTTGTCGAGCACCAGTAGATCTCTTTATAATGATAACTGGTTACTTTATGATAACTGCAAAATTTGATATAAAGAAAACTGCAAAACGAGCAGGCACAACCTATGGTGCTATGATTTTCTATTCTATTGGAATATCAGTTATTTATTTTATAATAAATCCTGATAAGGTAAATGCTGTATCAGTTGCAAAAGCTTTATTTCCTCTTACATCTAAAACATGGTATTTTTTAAGTAATTATATTGTAATATTGCTGTTAACTCCATTTATAAATAGAATGCTTGTATCGTTGACAAAAAAGCAGTATCTCTACTTTGTGGGAATAATATTTTTTGTAATGAGTATATGGTCAACCCTTGCTGGTGTTAAAGGTCTTAATGGTGTGTTCAGAATTGATAAAATAGTTGACCCTTATTATGGCAAAAGCTTGGGTGGTTTTCTGCTTTGCTATTTTATAGGTGGTTATTTAAGATTGTTTGTGCCTTGTAAGAGAAACGAATACAAACAATATGATGTGAATATATGGTATTTAATATTATTTATTTTGTTATGTATAACAGACCTTGGTTTAAAATATACATTTGAACAGTACTCTAAGGTGTTCGGAATGTTTAATAATCCGTTGGTTGTATTTGAGGCAGTATTCCTGATTTTATTCTTCAGAGATTTTAAGTTTACATCTAAGTATGTAAACCTAATAGCAGGAACAACATTGGGTATATATGCTATTCACGAGCATGCATATGTGCGTGAATGGCTTTGGAAGGTTATTAGCTTTAAAGATAAATCATTATACGATACACCTCTATATCTAATACTAGTTTTATTAGGGTGTGTTGTTGTATTTGTGGGTTGTGGCTCTATAGAGTTTATCAGATTGAAAATTTTTGGATTTTTCTCAAAGATTTTTTCAACTACAAAAGATTTTTTAACTGCAAATAAAGAATAATTTATATACCTGTAATTTGAAGCAGGATATTTTTGGAATGGTATTTATGGAATAATGGTATACGACACAATAGGTAATATTATAAATGTATATCTATGTGCCATTGCATATATTTTTTATGGTATATTTTCTATAAGGCATTTTCGTAATATCTAATTTGAATTGCAGGTGTCTTATTTTATACAAAAACTGATTTGCTGTTTTTGTAATATAAAATCTGTTTTTATAAACAGAACAGAAAGAGAGGAAAGAGATTACAAGGTTAATCTCGTATTTATGTCAGAAGCATTAACAAATTCAACAACAAAAAATTTACAGGAGAGCTACCATACTATAGGTGAATACTATAACGCAAAAGAAATTTACCCTTTGTATGACGGTGATGATCTGGGAGCTAACTATACTCCACAGCAAACTGTATTTAAGGTTTGGGCTCCAAGTGCCGAAATGGTTTCGCTAAACTTGTATAGAACAGGTTCAGACGTTGAACATGGTGCATTTAAAATTTTATCAACATATATGAAGAAAAATCCTGAAACAGGTGTATGGAGCATAGTAATTAAAAGTGACTTGAAAGAGGTTTACTATACCTATACAGTAACGGTAGATGGAATAGAAAGAGAAACTCAGGACGTTTACTCAAAGGCTGTTGGTGTAAATGGTAACCGTTCAATGGTTGTAGACCTAGAGTCTACAAATCCTGAGGGCTGGGAAGATGATAAGCACGTTCTTGTAGAAAAGCCTACAGATGCAGTTATATGGGAGGTTCATGTTAGAGATTTCTCAATAAGCAAATCATCAGGAGTTAACCACGAGAACAGAGGTAGATATCTTGCTTTTACCCAGCGTGGAACAAAGCTTAACAGAAAAAAGGCGTTTTCTACCTGTGTTGAATATCTTGTTGAGCAGGGTGTAAATTATGTTCATCTAAACCCTGTGTTTGACTTTGGTTCAGTAGATGAAGCTATGAAAACCTCGCAGTATAACTGGGGCTATGACCCTGTTAACTTCAATGTACCAGAGGGCTCTTATGCTACTAATGCTGCAAAAGGTGAAGTAAGAATTAATGAGTTTAAGCAGATGGTACAGGCGTTACACGACAGAGGTATAGGTGTAATTATGGACGTGGTGTATAACCATGTTTATTCAGCTGGTGACAGCTGTTTTGAGAAAACAGTACCAGGATATTACTTTAGAATGTATTCAAAATATGAATATTTCAATGGTAGTGGCTGTGGTAATGTTACAGCTTCTGATAAAGCAATGTTTAGAAAATATATGATAGATTCTATTACATATTGGGCTAAGGAATATCATATAGACGGATTCCGTTTTGACCTTATGGGCTGTCATGATGTAATAACAATGAATAAAATCAGAGAGGCTCTTGATGAAATAGATCCACGTATTCTAATGTATGGAGAGCCTTGGATGGCTGACTGGATGGGTAACGGTATTCACGGTGATTATGCCTGTGTAAGTGCTAATGCATTCAAGGTTAGCCCTAGAATCGGTATGTTCAGCGATAAAATAAGAAATTCGCTAAAGGGTAATACCGATGACGAAACAACAGGATATATTCAGGGTGCAACACATTTGAATGATAGCATTAAATCAGGTATGATGGGTGGAGCAAGCGATACATTTGGCAGATGGGCAAGAGAGCCTATGCAGTGTATTACATATAACTCTGCACACGATAATCTAACTCTATGGGATAAGATTATTAAATCTAATGGTAGCAGTGACTATAACGGAAACAACAGTATTTTACTGGCACAAAATAAGCTTTCGGCTGTAATTGTTCTTACATCTCAGGGTGTTCCTTTTTATCTTGCAGGTGAGGAATTTGCAAGAACAAAGTATGGCGACCACAACAGCTACCGTTCACCAGATAGCGTAAATAAAATTGATTGGAACAGAGTTGAAAAGTATAACAATCTGGTACAATATTATAAGGGTCTTGTTGCACTGAGAGCAGCTTATTCACCATTTAGAGCTGGTGACAGCACTGCTGCTGCAAACAGCTATTTTGTAGAAAACGGAAGTGCAATAGCATATACTCTTAAAAATACTACTAAGAATGCAGGCAAAGAGTGGGGTATTGTAGCTGTGCTTATAAACAATAGCTCTATACCTAAATATCTCGATTTAAAGGTAAATGGTGAAAAAACACCTGAAAAGTGGGCTGTAGTAGTAAACAGCGACAGAGCAGGCGTAGAGCGTTTAGGAACAATACACGGTACTTCAGTTAATGTTCCTGCAAGAAGTGCGTTGGTGCTTGTTGATGATAGTACCTTTAGCAGAAGAGCTGAGAGCGAGAAGAGCTATCATACTGTTGTTATAAAGCATATTGATAAGGATACAGATCAGGTTGTAAGAGAGGTTGCTTCTCATTACATAAAGGGTACTACCTATAGAACATACCCTTGTAAAAGTATTCTATTCGATTATAAGCTTGTTGGTAATGAAGGCACACTTACAGGTGTAATTGAAGATAGCGATGTTGAGGTTAAATTTTTCTACGAAAAGGACGCACGAGAGAGCCTAGTAATATCAACTAGACATATTACAGATGACGGTACACCTGTAATAGAAACCAAAACAAAGAAAATTAAAAAAGGTGAGAAATACGCAGTAAATCCTACATCTGTACAGGGCTATGAGCTTGACACAGATAAATTGCCACAGTCTATAGGTGTTATCAAAGAGAATATAACTGTTACATATATTGATAAGCCTGTACCTCATACACCTCTAAAAATACATTACTATAATAGTAACGGTTGGATGTTGCCTAATGTTTATATGTATGATGACAGAGGAGGTTCAGCAAGACCTTTATCAGAGCAGTGGCCAGGTACACCTATGACATCAGAAAATAATAACGGCTGGTGGAGCTTTGAAAATGTGGATATTGATGAAGCTCAGGTAGTATTCAATGATGGAATCTTTGCACAGGATCCAGGTGCTCATCATCCGGGATATAAGGTTTCGGGTGAGGTTTGGATAAAAGACCAAAAGGTTTATTTCAACTCAAGAGTAGTTGTAAGCCATGTTGATATTTACGGTAAAAAGATTGTAGACGATGTTGTTATATATGGCGAAAATAAATGCAGTGATGATACATATATAGCTATGCCTATTAAAGAGCTTGGCAGAGTGCTTAACAGCATTGGAGAGGTTTCTGGTGCGTGGAGTACTACTGTAAAGAATGTTGTTTTTGTATATGAAACAGATACAAAATACAAAAGAATAAAAAAATAATAGAAGGTTCGGTAATCTTTAATTTTAACCGAAATGCATAGGATAAGTATTAAAGATTGTTGTAATGTATTTTACGCAATAAATCGGTATTTCACGCAATGAAATGAAAATTCGTGAAAATGTATGTTATTATATAAAGGTAATATGACACTGAGCCTGTTGTATTACACATATATTTTTAATCCTATGCAGGTTGAATTTCGTTTGTAGTTAACGTTATTTACAGATTGCCTTTGACGGTTTGCTATTATTAATGAATTATTGTGTCCGTTTCAGAAACGTTTGGTGGTATGTATATACCTACAATTTTCCGCACTCTTTGTAGGTTTACCATAGTTTCTGTCAACGGCTTCCTGCAAAGCTATTTATGTAAGGAATAAAATTAAATAAATCACTTCTTCAAAACGGCTACTGTCCGTACACAGTAGCCCAAAAGCCAACCTACTAAAAGTAAATTAGTAGGTTGGCTTTTGTAATTTACATTGATTTTACATAATGTATAGTTATATGAAATTTCTATGATGTATTGGTAATATTTAGATGTATATATTGATATAAATATTTTGTAATGCTATAATACCCAAAATAGAATAAATATTTAAAGTGTTGAGAGGTAACTATATGAAAAGCTTTTTGTATAGAATTTTGTGTGGCTTTTGTTTAGGGATAAGTATTTTTGCACCCGGAATAAGTGGAAGTATTATGGCGATAATTATGGGGATATATGATAAAATTATAGATATAACATCAAATCCATTTAAAAATTTAAAGCAGAATATAAAGTTTTTGTTTCCTATGGGAATTGGTGCTGTTATAAGCTTGATTTTATTTATATTTGTGTTCAGCTATCTTTTTGAAACATACGAAAAGGCTGTTTATATGCTGTTTATCGGTCTTATAGCAGGTAACCTACCTATGATATATAAAGAAGCAAAGAAAAGTGAGTTTAAGTGGTATTATTTACTTGGAGCTATAATAGCAGTTGCAATTGCATTTGTTATAGGTGTTATGAGCGAAAGTGTTAGTAGTGCTGAGGGAGTTGCTATAAGTAGTAATCTTATTTATCTTGCTGTTTGTGGTGCTGTAGGAGGCTTTGCAAGCCTTATTCCTGGTATGAGTATATCAATGATACTTATAGTAATGGGTGTTTATGATATTCTTATAAGCTCGGCTAAGTCGCTTGATATTGCTGTTATTGCAGTAGTTGGAGTAGCCTTTGTTTTAGCTATGGTAATTTCATCACGCTTTATTAAGTTTATTTTCAATAAATTTAATGGTCTTGCTCATTTTATGGTGTTAGGATTTTTGGTAGGCTCAATAGGAGGCATCTTCTGTTCATTGCCGTCAGAGGGTTCAACCTTAGCTGGAATTGTAATGCTGGTGATAGGTTTAGCTATTTCACTTCTTTTTGTATATCTTGGTAAAAAGGTTAATATTGAAGAT
Source organism: Acutalibacteraceae bacterium (assembly GCA_036309185.1). GTDB lineage: Bacteria > Bacillota > Clostridia > Oscillospirales > Acutalibacteraceae > CAG-964. The sequence continues at coordinate 17,283 of JAXJUF010000046.1, read as the reverse complement.
TATGAATAAAATTTATAACAGTGTCGTGGTAGATAGTCTGCCATGGCACTGTTTTTTTATGTTTGTATTTGTTTTTTCTCTTCTTAAAATAGCTTTTAAATTTAAAAAATACTATCTGTAATCTCTAGTTTTGTTTAAAAAGTAAATAAAAGCAGTGCTTGAATGGCTAGTTTTACTATATAGATTAACTGAAATTAACCGATAATTACAGGAATGTAACTTTTATTCTTGACCTGCTTACATTCTTGTAATATAATATATACAAACAGTAATGATTTATTTACAAAAATACAGAACAGGAGACATTCTATGAGTATATCTAAAAAGTTATTGGCATTACTGCTTGTATCAACAATGGCTGTTAGCTCTGCAATTACTGTAACAGCAGTATCAGAAGACAGTACACAGGGGATTGAAGCAGGAGTTGAGGCAGTTGAAATTTATGATGATGTAACTGCTGAAAATAACGATGGTCACTCCAACTATGAATCCGTTGGCTCTTTAGAAATTGTAAAACCATCAGCTGAAAATTATAGTCAAGCCTCAATTCAGCCTACAGTAGAAGTAAGGGCTGGCTATGTTACAAAAATATCAGAAAAAGGCAGTGGGCTTGTTTGGAAAAGCTCAAATTCCTCAATAGCCAGTGTAGACCAAAAGGGTAATGTAATGGGTATAAAGGCAGGAAATGCCACTATAAGCGTTACAAATTCACAGGGTATTGTAAAGGAGTATTTAGCAACAGTTACACAGCCTGTAACTTCAGTTAAGCTAAATGCTAATAAGATTTCTTGGAATGTAGGTAGAAGTGGACATTTTTACCCTACAGTAGGACCAGAAGAAGCAGTTAATACCGAGGTGACATATACAAGCAGTAACGATACTGTTGCTACGGTAGATGAAAACGGTTTGCTTACAGCAGTTGCTCCGGGTACTTGTACTATTAAGTGTGCATCAGTGGAAAATCAGAATAAGTATGATACCTGTACAGTAACAGTTAGTAAAAAGGTTGAAAAGGTTGATATATCATCAGCAGTAGAATATATGAATGTAGGTGGGGTAAAGGCACTTGGTTTTGTTGTTTCACCTGCTAATGCTACAAATAAGGCTATTGCTTGGAGTAGTACTGACCCTAGTGTTGCTACAGTAAGCTCATCAGGTGTAGTTACTGCGAAAAAATCAGGTAGCTGTAAAATAATTGCAATGTCTAAGGATGGTAGTGGTCAATCTGATAGATGTACAATTGTAGTAAAACAAAAGGCTACAGCAGTAGTGCTTTCTAATGATACACTTACAATTAAACCAAACAGTAGCGAAAAGCTTACAGCACAGATTTTACCTAGTAACGTATCATCAAAGTGCGTAGCGTGGAGCAGTAGCAATAAAGAAGTAGCTATAGTAAATGCAAACGGTGTTGTTACAGCTGTAAAAGAGGGTAGCTGTACAATAACAGCAACGGCAACAGATGGCAGTGGTAAAAAGGCTGTATGTAGGGTTACAGTTTCTAATCCTGTAACAAGCGTTGTTCTTAATGCACATAGCATTTCTTGGAATATAGGCAAGAAAGCACATTTCTATCCTGTAGTTACACCAGATACAGCAACAAATACTGGTGTAATTTATACAAGCAGTAACCCTAATGTTGCTACAGTAAGCGAAAAAGGCTTGCTTACTGCTGTATCAGCAGGTACCTGTGTTATTACCTGCACAGCAGCAGACGGAAGTGGAAAATATGATACTTGTACTGTAACTGTTAAACAGCCTGTAACAAAGCTTACTATTTCAGGTAGTAGTACAGTAGATACAGATAGCTCAATTACATTGAAAGCACAAATTGCACCTACAAATGCTACTAATAAAAAAGTAAACTGGAGCAGTAGCAATACAGCTGTTGCAAAGGTTGATTCAAATGGCAAGGTTACAGGTGTATCAGCAGGTAAAGCTGTAATTATATGTACAGCAAATGACGGCAGTAAGGTAACAGCTAGTAAAACTATCACTGTAAATCAGAAAAAAGTAACAGGACAGATGATTGCAGATTATGCTGAAAGCTGGGTTGGAAAAACACGCTATGTATGGGGTGGCACAAACCTTAAAACAGGCGTTGATTGCTCAGGCTTTGTATGTAGTATATATAGTAATTTTGGTTATAATCTATGGGGCTCAAGAACGGATTTAGATACAGTGGGTCGCAAGGTTTCTCTTAAAGAGGCAAAACCAGGTGACATTGTGGTTTATCCAGGTCATGTAGCTATTTACGCAGGTGACGGAAAGGTTACTCACGCATTGAATGAAAGATATGGTATTCTTACAACCGATATTTCATGGGGTGGTTCTGTAAGCTGTGTAAGAAGAGTAGTTGATTAATATAAAGCATATAAGTCTACAGGTATTTATATACTTGTAGGCTTTCTTAATTTAGTTGATTAGTCAAATTAACCTAATGATATTAGGTGTGCTAGTGTCACAAGTTAATCTACAAGAATAAACTGCTGGTTTTAATACTAATACCTGTTTGAACGCTAGAATAGATTGTCGAGGAGAATTTACTCAGAACGAGGACGACGACACAGGCAAGCTGACGCTTGTCAAGGAGAAGGACGAAGTGCTGAGTGAATTCTACCGACAAGATGTCTAGTGTTTAAATAGGTATTAGTATAGATGAGTATAACAAAAATAAATTTTCGTCTTACCTCTTTTTTATTGTTAAAAGTGTTGCATTTTTTTAGTTTTTTGTGTAAAATGGATATAAGATAAATTATACATTAGTTAGTGAGACTTTTTTTGTAAATAATTTACGCAATAGGATAGAAATTTAATAACTGTAAAATTTTAACAAATAAAAAGAAATTGAGAGGGATTTTGATATGTCTAATAGATTATTCCAAGGTGTAATCCATCAGATGAAAGATGCAATCGACAGATCTATTGGTGTAATCGATGATACATCAGTAGTAATTGCTTGTAGTGAGCTTGGAAGAATTGGTGAGGTTATTGAAAGTGTTACTGTAGAAACACTTGGTTCAACAGCTCCTTTTGTAATTAACGGACAAACCTTTAAGTCGTTTGGAAACGGAAATAACGGAGAATACGCTGTATTTATAGAAGGTAATGATGATATTGCTCAGAAGTATTCACAATTATTAGCTGTTTCTCTAAGTAGTATTAAACAGTACTATGATGAAAAATATGACAGAGCTAATTTTATAAAGAACGTTATACTTGATAATATTTTACCTGGCGATATCTACCTAAAGGCAAGAGAGCTTAGATTTAATTCAGAGGTTACAAGAGTTTGTATGCTTATTAAGATTACATCTAAGACAGATATTTCTGCATATGATGTAGTTCAGAATTTCTTCCCAGATAAATCTAAGGATTTTGTAATAAGCATTAATGAAACAGATATAGCACTTGTAAAAGAAATTCGTTCAGGAATTGACTCAAAAGACCTTGAAAAGCTTGCAAGCTCAATTGTAGATACACTTTCAAGTGAGTTCTATACTCATTGTACAGTAGGTATTGGTACTGTTGTAACAGGTATAAAGGATCTTGCACGTTCATTTAAAGAGGCACAGGTTGCACTTGAGGTTGGAAAGGTATTTGATACAGAGCGTTCTGTTATTAATTATGATAATCTTGGTATTGCAAGACTTATCTATCAGCTACCTACAACTTTGTGCGAGATGTTCCTAAAAGAGGTATTCAAGAAAAGCTCAATTGAATCATTAGATCAGGAAACTCTATTTACTATTCAGAAATTTTTCGAGAACAGTCTAAACGTTTCTGAAACATCAAGAAAGCTATTTGTTCATAGAAATACTTTGGTATACAGACTTGAAAAAATCAAGAAGCTTACAGGCTTAGATTTAAGAGAGTTTGAAGATGCTATTGTATTTAAAGTAGCATTAATGGTTAAAAAATACTTAGCTTCAACACCTACAAAGTATTAATGTAAGAATATAGAAAGTATAATAATCGCCGGTGTAACTAACATTATGTTACTCGGCGATTTTTAGTAAACTACGGTTTTATGATTATTTATAAGGAGGTTTGACAGGTGATAAAATTTATCAATGTGTCAAAAACCTATGAAGATAGCGACACTCACGCAATAAATGGCATTAGCTTTAATATTGATGACGGAGAATTTGTTTTTATTGTTGGTCAGTCGGGTGCAGGTAAAAGTACATTGCTTAAGCTTATTATGCGTGAGCAGGTGCCTACACAGGGCGATATTATTATAGATGACCAGACTATAAATAAGCTAAAGAGAAGACAGGTGCCATATCTTAGAAGAAAAATGGGTATGGTTTATCAGGATTTTAGACTTATTGAAAAAATGAATGTTTTTGATAATGTAGCCTTTGCTATGCGTGTAATAGGTGCAAGCCAGTCTGAAATAAAAGAGCGTGTAACACAGATTCTTAAGGTAGTTGGACTTGAACATAAAATGTTTGTAAGACCAAGTCAGCTTTCAGGTGGTGAACAGCAAAGAGTAAGCTTGGCAAGAGCAATAGCCAATAAGCCTAAAATTCTTATTGCAGATGAGCCTACAGCTAATGTGGATACAAATATGTCTTTAGAGATTATGAAAATCCTCAAAAAGATTAATAAATTTGGTACAACCGTTATTGTTGTTACACACGATAAAGAGCTTGTTAATCGTTTTGGTGGAAGAATAATGGAGATAGAAAAAGGCAAAGTGATTTTCGACAGTGGTGCAGTTGAAAAAACAGATGATGTACCAGAGGACTCTGTTGCAGAAAATGCTCCTGATAATACAGAAAATAAAGCAGACACTGATGAAAAGGTATCTGATAACGATATAGCAGAGCAAGAAAAAGCCGAAGCTGTAACGGAAGCTGAAAATAAAACTGAAGATAAAGAAAATGCTGAGGAGATAAGTCCTGAACTTGATGCTAATAAATATGATGATTTAATTCAGGAGATAAAATCAGAGCAAAAAGAAAATCCTCCTAAAAGCAGTATCGGAAATGATTTATAAAAGAGGAGTTTTCATATGAAAGGATTTGGATATTTATTTAACGAGGGTATTAAAAACACCTGGAATAATCGTGGTATGTCTATTGCCTCAATCGGAATATTAGTTTCTTGTCTTTTAATTACTGGTGTAGCTGTTCTGTTTTGTCAGAATTTACAGGCGATAGTTGATAAAATAGGCAGTGAAAATGTTGTTACAGTATATATTGAGCTTAAAACACCTGATAAAGAGGTTAAACAAATAGGTAAAAAGCTTAAAGATGTTGGTAATATCTCAAAGATTGTGTTTTATTCAAAGGAAGAGGGAATCAAAGAGTTTGACAAACAGCTAGGAGATATTAAAGGAGAATTTACAGGAAAGGAAAATCCTTTACCAGATGCATATAAAATAACAATACGAGATTTGTCTAAGTATGATACAACCGTAAAATCTATATCAGATATCGACGGCGTACTAAAGGTAAGTGACCGAAGAGGTATAGCAAATACACTTACAGAAATAAGTAATATTGTGGCTACGCTAGGCTTTTGGGTTGTGTTCGTTCTTGGAATGATTTCAATGTTTATTATTTCTAATGCTATAAAAACAACAATGCATTCAAGACGCTTTGAAATAAGTATAATGAAGTCGGTAGGTGCTACAGACACATTTGTAAGAATACCTTTTGTTGTTGAGGGCTTGGTTATAGGAGTTATTTCTGGTATAATAAGCTCTATATTAATGAAGTTTGTTTATGAGGGCATTTTAAGTACAGTGCAAACAAAAAATATTGCCCTTGAAATGATTAGCTTTAATTCAGTTGTATTATATGTTTTTGCAGGTATGGTAACTGCAGGTGCATTGCTTGGTGCTATGGGTGCAAGTATATCAATAAGAAAATATTTAAAGCTAGAGGGTAACGAACTGCTTGGTTGGTAATATTTCTTAGTTTAAATTTTTATGGTGGTGAAAGTAAAAGATGAAAAAGGGATTTTTAGCTGTAATTGTTGTTTCGCTTATTTGTATGCAGACTGTTTCATTTTCAGCTACAGATAATTTAGATGAAATATCAGAAAAAGAAGATGAAAACAAAGCTCTTACAGCAGAGATAACCCAACTTAACACAGAAATTGAAGCTACAAGACTTGAAATAGCACAGCTACAACAGCAAATTGATGACTCGGATGTTTTAATAAATAACCTGAAGAAAAAAATTAACGGTAATAAAAAGGCTCTTAAAGAGAGATTGCTTAATATGTATCTTTCGGGTAGTGCAAGCAATTTAGAAATTCTTTTAGATGCCAACAGTCTTGATGATTTAATGAACAAGATTGAATATATGTCAATTATAGCTGAAAACGACAGCAAGCTGATAGGGGATTTAACCCAGCAGGTAAATACAAGCACAAAGGCTAAGAAGGTTTTAGACAGCAATCTTATTACTCTTGATAATCAGCAGAAAAATCTTGAAAGCAAGCGTAATGATTTTCAAAGCCTGTTGAAATCAAATCAAGACAGATTAAGCTTTTTGTATGCTGAGGGTGCTTTAAATTCTCTGCCATCAGATGAGTCATCTTATGCGTATGACGGTAGCATAATTAGCTATTATGACAAATTACAGAGTATCAATAATAGCACACAGCAAAAGCCAGAGCAGTCTACACAGAATAATAACAAAAAACCTAACAAGGGAAATTCAGGCTCGAGTAATTCAAACTCAGGTAATTCAGGCTCAACAGTTATAGTTAAGCCTAAGCCAGTACCAACACCAACCCAGCCGCCAACACCAACTCAACCACCTGTAAGTGGAGATAATTCAGGTGGCAATGCTGGTAATAATGATATAAGTGGTTCAATTACTCCTATAACAGGCTATACATGGCCTGTGCCGGGCTTTTATCACTTAACATCATTGTGGGATGAGGATAGAGGAGACTCTAACCATGGTGCATTGGATATAGCAAGTGCAGGTGTTGAGGGTGCAAACGTAGTTGCAGCTCATTCGGGTATAGTAGATGTAGCTCAAAATGAGTGTGTACATAACTGGGGTAAGGATTCAAGCTGTGGCTGTGGTGGAGGCTACGGAAACTGGGTAAGAATAGACCACGGCGATGGTTATTCCACTATATACGCACATATGAGCTCTATTACAGTGGGCTATGGTGACTATGTAGAGGCTGGTCAGTTGCTTGGCTTTGTAGGCTCAACAGGCTACTCAACAGGTGCACATTTGCACTTTGAAACCCTTTATGATGGTGTGAAATATAATCCACTAGAGGAATATCCTAATATAAGCGTTACATATTAATTGATATAGTATTTTCCAATGTAAAAAATTGGAGCTATTATCTGTTGAAATGTCACTAATTTTTTGTGATTTACAAAATCTGTATTATGATTTGTTGAATTTAAGTGACAAATGCTATATAATTGATATGATGTACAGGGAGGTACACGTAGTGTGCCTCCCGATAATTTTTTAGGGGTGAAAAAATGGAAGCTTTACAAACAGTACTAGATAAAATAGGTAGTATAGCGTGGGGGCCGGGTACTCTTATTTTGTTGGTAGGTACGGGTATTTTTCTAACATTTAGATTTAATTTTTTACCTTGGCGAAATCTTTTCCCGTTTTTGAAAAGACTATTTAGCAAGGAATCACGTCAAAAGGGTACAGATGGCTCTGGTGATATCTCTCCGTTTTCTGCACTTATGACTGCGTTAGCGTCTACAATAGGAACAGGTAATATAGTTGGTGTTGCTACTGCTATGGTTGCAGGTGGACCTGGTGCATTGGTGTGGATGTGGATTTCAGCTGCATTTGGTATTACAACAAAATTTGCTGAATGTGCCCTTGCTACAGAATACCGTGTGAAAAACGAAAAGGGTGAAATGCTTGGTGGCCCTATGTACTCAATAAGAGCTGCATTTAACGATAAGCTTCCTGGTAAGATTTTAGCTGGCTTATTTGCAATATTTGCATTGCTTGCTTCGTTTGGTATTGGTAATATGACACAGGCTAACTCAATTTCTGCAGCTGTAAATACCACCTTTAATGTGCCTACATGGGTAACAGGTGTTATACTTATGCTATGTTCACTGGCTATTGTAATAGGTGGTATTCAGATTATTTCTAAGGTTTCATCTGTTTTAGTTCCTGCAATGGCTATATTCTATATATTGGCAGGACTTATAGTTATCTTTGGTAATATTCAGGGTGTTCCACAGGGTATAGTGAATATCTTTTCACTGGCTTTTACAGGTAAGTCGGTTGCAGGTGGTGTAGCAGGTACAATAACAGCAACTATTTTAAATTCTATGCGTTATGGTGTTGGTAGAGGTGTGTTCAGTAATGAGGCTGGTATGGGTTCAGCTGCTATTACAGCTGCTGCAGCTACTACAGACAGCCACATTCGTCAGGGCTATATAAGTATGTGTGGTACTTTTATAGATACAATTCTTGTATGCACAATTACAGGCCTTGCAATAGCTTCATCAGGTGTGCTTGGTGTAGTAGAAACAGACCAAAAAGCAATGTATAAAATAGAAAATGATACAATCAGAATTTCTAATACTTCAATGTCAAATGCTGAATTTGAGACTATTAATAGTACATATATATATGTGATAACAGAAAATGGTTTTTCATTAACAAATTCTAACGGTACAACAGAGTATACCCCTTGTGATAAAGAGAATGTTCTAAAAAATAAGGCAGTAACAAAGACAGAGCTTAACACGGCTGATTGCGTAGCTACTGCTACAGCAATTACAGGCGTATGGACAGACTCAGCAGGTAATCACATTAAATTTACCGAGGACGGTAGCTATGAGCATTTGTCAGTAGTTACAGGTGTATCGCTTACAATATTGGCATTCAGAAGTGTTCTTGGTGATGTAGGTGCGTTTTTAGTAACAGTAGGCTTGATATTGTTTGCATTCTCTACGATATTGGGCTGGGAGTATAATGGCGAAAAGTCGCTTGAGTATTTGCTTAAAAAGCCAATTTACTGTTATATTTACAGAGTAGTATTTTCAGCACTTGTTTATGTAGGTGCAACAATATCTCTTGATATTGTATGGAGCTTTTCAGATATTGCAAATGCTTTAATGATAATACCAAACCTTATAGCACTTATTTTACTAAGTGGTAAGCTTGCAAAGGATACCAAGGAATTCCAAAAAATCTTGGATAAAGAAAATCAGGAAAGAAAGGCACTTAAAAAGGGTTAAAGGTTTTATAAAACAAAACAGGGTTCGGAAGAAAATTTCTGAACCCTGTTTTTGTCTATGTTACTACTTTTTAATAAGCTCTACACAAGAGTGGTAAAGCATAATCAAAGCACCACTTAATAGTATACCAGCAATTATATCGCTAAACCAATGTACACCAGAAAGAAGTCTTCCTACTACAGTCACCAGAATAACAGCTACAGATAATATATTAGCTATTTTTAATACAGCTTTATTTTTTATTCTGTTTTTAAATTGCAACATTGCAGTGCCTAATATAGAACAAATAACCATTGCGTGTGATGATGGGAAAGAGGCTTCTAAATATCCGTTCATTAGAACAGGTCTGTAATTAACGATATTGATTTCAAAGAAACAATAGCATAAAATAACTAAAATATAAAATGCACCTAAAATATAAATATCGGGGTCAACCTTTAAAAAGCTTCTTCTTTTTATTAATTGAACAAGTCCAAAGATTGCAAAGCCAAGGGCAGTGAAAATTCCTGCAAAGCCAAGCCAGTCAGTAATATGATACCATATGATATTTTCGCCAGTTAAATTCCATACAAATTGATTAATGGTTGCAAGACCTATTATTGATTCGTTAGGGCCAATGGGTTGTACGTCTACCTTTAATACTAAAAGGGTTAGTATTCCAAACAAGGCGAATAGGGTACAGGTAATAATGAAATTTCTTTTTTTGTTTTTTTGCATAATAAAAACTCCTTATCATATATGATTTGAACTTCCGTCCGTAATCATTATGTGATAAGGAGCTATGATACTCAAGAAACGCAGTGTTACGCCAATGACACGAATGGTGTCATTGCGTTTTTAGGGTAAAAAAGCCTTTAATTATAAGAATAAATAGCAAAAACACCCCAGCGTATGGCTGATTGCTTAGAATAAAACAAAGCAATCCTATAATGCTCAAAATTATAGATATGTGATTTTTCTTGAGTTGCCAAAATCTATTTTCAATATTTTGCAATGCTAGTTGAAGAATACCCAAAAGTGTTGAAGCAACAATCAGTGTAATGTACACAGCTTTCATATACGCTGAAATATCGGTTAACTGCATTATCGAAGCCGATATGTATCCTTCTCCGAATTGCTGACTGAAAAATGGAAGAAACATTAAAAGACCAACCATACAGTCAACAAGTCCGAAAATAACAGTGTGTGTGTTATGTGCTTTTTCTTTTGAGTCTGTTTCAGCTACCGTAATAAGCTCTTCATTAGATAAGAGATTGTCAATAGAAACAGAGAATAGCTTTGCTATTGCTTTTAGTGATTCTATATTTGGGTAGCCTCTTCCAGATTCCCATTTTGAAATAGCTGTACGAGAAACATATAGGGCTTCTGCAAGCTCTTCCTGTGTCCAGCCCTTTTGCTTTCGTAGGGCTAAAAGCTTTTCGCTAAATTCCATATTTATCACGCTCCTCTGTTTTTATCTCTGAAAACAGAAAAATGACTGAATATTTCGCTAATACGAGGTAAGCTTGAGCGAGAAAACAGAGAAATTGCTCGTATTAGTAGAAATAGACAGTTGTTTTGAGTTTTCAGATACGACCTAGTTCTTAGATTAAAATTCAATACCTTTTCTTGCTCTTACACCTGTATCGTATGGATGCTTTATTTTTGACATATAGGTAACATAATCTGCATATGTTAGTATGCTTTTATCTACGTTATGACCAGTCAAAACAAGCTCTGTTGACTCAGGGCATTTTTTTATCAGTACTAGAACATCTGAAAGTGTAATAAAGCCTACATCAACAGCAGAGAAAATTTCGTCTGCAACTATCATATCGTATTTGTTTATATTCTCTACTATTAAATCAAATAAATCCAGTACCTTTGATTTATATTCTATATGCTCTTCAGGAGAAAGGTCGAAAATAAATTTAACCCTTTCAGGTAGCTCTGGTAATGTTATGTTTGGTATACATTCCATAATTCTGCGTTCTCCACTTGTGTTGCCCTTGAAGAATTGTGTGAATAGTATATTGTTGCCATTGCCTGCACTTCGTATAGCTAAGCCTACTGATGCTGTTGTTTTACCCTTGCCATCACCATAGTAAATATGAATCATTTCAAATCACTTCCTTTATAATATAGTATACCACAGTATTATTTTTAATTCAACGAAATGCTATTGTGCTTAATATACCGACAAAGGTATTTAGTACAATTTATCTGTTGAATTTGTTTAGGTTTCATATTATAATAAAGAAAATGAATACAAAGAGTAAGGTTGGTGAAAAATATGAATTACAATAAAAAACAGAAGCTTTTTGTGAGGATAGTAGCTATTGTATGTGCTATACTTATTGTGGGATCAGTTGTATTGTCAGCTGTTGTTTATCAGTAAGAATTGTTGTGAAAAATCAACAAAAAGAAAAGTGATAGTTGATATAAGTTCTACTAAACAAAACATATATCAAATATGCTAAATGCTTGCAAAAACAGACTTCTTATGCTATAATAACACTTGCGTGACTGCGACAGATATGCGATGAAGCGGGAGGTTGCGACTGAAAGATGTCGGTTTTTCCGTGGAGTATGTCCGATTTTAAACCGGGCGACAGAGAATATGTTTATTACAAGCTATTATTTTATAGTACACGTGGGGTTGCTGTGTGCAAAAATACGGCTTGGACGCTTTTCGACTATTCCCGGGTTGACTTATGTCTATCCGGTTTTTAAATAGAGAGGGATGAAACACCCGGTAGGGTGTGAAGTTCTTAGAAAAGGGTTGCCCGCCAACTAACAATATTTAAGGAGGCGATGATTGTGGCAGTCAAGGAAAAGATTAGAATCAGACTAAAGGGTTACGACCATCAGTTAGTGGATCAGTCAGCAGAGAGAATAGTTGCTACTGCTAAGAAGACAGGCGCTAGAGTTTCAGGTCCTGTACCACTACCTACAGAGAAGCAGGTTGTAACAATTCTAAGAGCTGTTCATAAGTACAAGGACAGCCGTGAGCAGTTTGAGATTAGAACTCATAAGAGACTAATCGACATTCTAAGACCATCTAATAAGACGGTCGAAGCTTTAATGAGCTTAGAACTCCCTGCTGGTGTTGAAATCGAGATTAAGCTTTAATCTTAATTCCAACCAACCGGACAGTTGGGGTCAAGTTGGCGAAAGCCAACCAATAACCTTATAGGAGGCATTATAAATGCAGAAAGCACTGATTGGTAAGAAAATCGGTATGACACAGATTTTCGACGAAAAAGGTAACGTTGTACCTGTAACAGTTGTAGAAGCAGGCCCATGTGTTGTTTCTCAGAAGAAGACTGTTGAAAACGACGGATACGCATCAGTTCAGATCGGCTACGGCGATTTGAAGGCTCACAAGGTAAACAAGCCAATGAAGGGTCACTTCGACAAGGCTGGTGTTGCTCCAAAGAGAACACTTCGTGAGTTCCGTTTTGAAGATGTAGATGCTTACAATGTAGGCGACATCCTAAAGGCAGATGTATTTGCAGCTGGAGACAAAGTAGACGTAACTGGTACAAGCAAAGGTAAGGGTTACGCTGGCGTTATTAAGCGTTGGAACTTCAGCAGACTAAAGGAAACACACGGTTCTGGTCCAGTAGCTAGACACGGTGGTTCTATGGGTGCTTGTTCAAGTCCTTCAAGAGTTTGGAAGGGTAAGAAGATGGCAGGTCACCTAGGTGCAGAAAAAGTTACAGTACAGAACCTAGCAGTAGTAAAGGTTGACGTAGAGAACAACCTAATCGCTATTAAGGGCGCTGTTCCAGGTCCTAACGGTGGCATCGTAGTAATTCGTGACACCGTAAAGGCGTAAGAAAGGAGGAGTTTAAATGCCTAATATAGCAGTACTAGATATGGCAGGTAAGGAAGTTTCAACAATGGAGCTTTCAGATGCAATATTCGGAATTGAGCCAAACGCAGCAGTTATGCATCATATGGTAGTAAACTACCTTGCAAATCAGCGTCAGGGCACACAGTCAGCATTAACAAGAGCTGAGGTTTCTGGTGGCGGTAGAAAGCCATGGAGACAGAAGGGTACAGGCCACGCTAGACAGGGTTCAACAAGAGCTCCACAGTGGACACACGGCGGTATCGTATTTGCTCCAAAGCCAAGAGATTACAGCTATACAGTAAATAAGAAGGTTAGAAGACTTGCTATGAAGTCAGCTTTCTCAGCTAAGGCTGCAAGCAGTGATATCATTGTTATTGACAACATCACAACAGATAAGTTCAGCACAAAGACAATGGCAGCTATGCTAAATGCAGTAGGCAGCGAGAAGAAGGCTCTAATCGTTCTACCAACAGTTGATAAGAAGGTTATCAACTCTGCAAGAAACATTCCTGGTGTTAAAACAGCTCAGGTAAACGAGCTAAACGTTTACGATATGCTAAACGCAGACAAGCTAATTATCGCTAAGGAAGCAGTTGAGAAAATTCAGGAGGTGTACGCATAATGCTAGCACAGGATATCGTTATCAGACCAATCGTTACAGAGAAAAGTATGATGGGTATTGCTGATAAGAAGTACACTTTTGAGGTAGCTAAGGCTGCAAACAAAATAGAGATTGCTAAGGCAGTTGAAGAGCTGTTCAAGGTAAAGGTTGCTAAGGTTAACACAGTTAGCATGCGTGGCAAGCTTCGCCGTCAGGGCAGATACGAGGGTTACACAAAGAGCTGGAAAAAGGCTTATGTAACACTAACTGCAGACAGCAAACCAATTGAATTTTTTGAAGGCATGATGTAAGCCTGTAAAAATTAAAAAAATTTAACAGGCAGAATGTATGGGAATGCCATTTTCCCGCAAAGCCATCATGAGGAGAGTGAAAGACAATGGCTATTAAAGTATATAAACCTACCACAAATGCTAGGCGTAATATGTCTGTAACTGACTATTCTGTTCTTTCAAAGGTAGCACCTGAGAAGAGCTTGCTTGCTCCACTTAACAAGAAGGCAGGACGTAATAGCTACGGTAGAATTACTGTTCGTCACAGAGGCGGCGGTAACAGAAGAAAGTATCGTATTATCGATTTTAAGAGACAGAAGTTCGATGTACCAGCTACAGTAAAATCACTTGAGTATGACCCAAACCGTTCAGCATTCATCGCTCTTGTAGAGTATGAGGATGGCGTAAAGAGCTACATCGTAGCACCAAACGGCCTAAAGGTTGGCGACAAGGTTGTTGCAGGTGAGTCTGCTGATATCAAGCCTGGTAACGCACTTCCACTTGCAAATATTCCAACAGGTACATTTATCCACAACGTAGAGCTTTACCCAGGTAAGGGTGCTCAGCTTGCAAGAGCTGCAGGTAATATGGCTCAGCTAATGGCTAAGGAGAACGGTCTAGCACTACTAAGACTACCTTCTGGCGAGCTAAGAAATGTACCAGTAAACTGTATGGCTACAATTGGTCAGGTAAGTAACACAGACCATGAGAACGTTAAGATCGGTAAGGCTGGTCGTAAGCGTAACATGGGTTGGAGACCAACAGTAAGAGGTTCTGTAATGAACCCTAATGACCACCCACACGGTGGTGGTGAGGGTAAGAGCCCTATCGGTCGTCCAGGTCCTGTTACTCCTTGGGGTAAACCAGCACTTGGTTACAAGACCAGAAAGAAGAAGAACCGTTCAGATAAGCTTATTGTAAAGCGTAGAAACGGTAAGTAATAGGCATACAGAAAGGAGCTTTACAAATGGGAAGAAGCATTAAAAAGGGACCTTATGTACAGCCTGTACTATACAAGAGGGTTCTAGAAATGAACGAAGCCGGCGAAAAGAAGATCCTAAAAACTTGGAGCAGATCTTCAACAATTTTCCCAGCATTCGTAGGTCACACATTTGCAGTTCACGATGGACGCAAGCATGTACCGGTTTATGTAACTGAAGATATGGTTGGTCACAAGCTAGGCGAGTTCGCACCAACAAGAACATACAGAGGTCACGCCGGTTCTAAGACATCCAAGAGATAAGGCGGAAGGAGAGAATTAACATGGCAGAATCAAGGGCTTATCTAAAATATGTCCGTATTTCACCAAGAAAGGTTAAGATTGTACTTGATCTAATCAGAAACAAGCCAGCTGACCTAGCTATGGCTATTCTAAAGCACACTCCTAAGGCCGCTTGCGAGCCACTGGAAAAGCTGCTAAAATCAGCTATGGCAAATGCTGAAGTAAACCACAATATGGACGTATCAAAACTATATATAGCAGAATGCTCAGTAAGTCAGGGTCCTACCCTAAAGAGAATTCGTCCAAGAGCACAGGGTCGTGCATATAGAATTGACAAGAAGACTTCTCACATCACATTAGTGCTAAAAGAAGCTGAATAATCTAAGGAGGAATTGCAATGGGCCAGAAAGTAAATCCACACGGTATGCGTGTTGGCGTTATTAAAGATTGGGACTCACGCTGGTTTGCAGGCAAGAGCAACTTTGGTGATCAGCTAGTAGAAGACTATAATCTTCGTAAAACACTAAAGAAGCAGCTATATGCAGCAGGTGTTCCTAAGATTGAAATTGAGCGTGACGCTTCAAAGGTAAGAGTTCACATCCACTGTGCTAAGCCAGGTCTAGTTATCGGTAAGCAGGGTAGTGAAATTGAAAAGCTTCGCAAGCAGTGTGAGGCTATGCTGGGTAAACCAGTTAATATAAATGTTGTAGAGGTTAAGTCACCAGATCTTAACGCTCAGCTAGTTGCAGAGAATATCGCAGCTCAGCTAGAGAACAGAATTTCATTCCGTCGTGCTATGAAGCAGTCAATCGGCAGAGCTATGAAGTTCGGTGCTAAGGGTATCAAGATTATGTGTTCAGGTCGTCTAGGCGGTGCAGAAATTGCTCGTTCAGAGACATACCACGAGGGTACAATTCCTCTACAGACACTAAGAGCAGATATCGACTACGGTTTTGCAGAGGCTGCAACAACATATGGTCGTATCGGTGTTAAAGTATGGCTTTACAGAGGCGAGGTTCTTAATGTAAATACAAACGAGAACAACCGTCGTAGCAGAAAGCCACGCAAGGAAGGAGGCAATAAATAATGCTGTTACCAAAGCGTGTTAAATACAGAAGAGTACACAGAGGTCGTATGACAGGTAAGGCTTACCGTGGTAATAAGATTTCTTACGGTGATTTTGGTCTTCAGGCATTAGAGCCTTCTTGGATTACATCTAACCAGATCGAAGCAGCCCGTGTTGCTATGACAAGATACTGTAAGAGATTTGGTAAGGTTTGGATTAAAATATTCCCAGATAAGCCAGTTACAGCAAAGCCTGCTGAAACTCGAATGGGTTCAGGTAAAGGTTCACCAGAGTATTGGGTAGCTGTTGTTAAGCCAGGCAGAATTATGTTCGAGCTTGGTGGCGTATCAGAGGAAACTGCAAGAGAAGCTATGAGACTTGCAGCTAATAAGCTACCAATTAAGTGTAAATTTGTTAAGAAAGAAACGGAGGGTGAGCAATAATGAAGGCTTCAGAGCTAAGAAATTTAAGTGTAGAAGAGCTTCAGGAGAAGCTCAAGAGCCTTAAAGAGGAACTATTTAACCTTCGCTTCCAATTGGCTATAAATCAGCTAGAGAACCCAATGCGTATCAGTGCTGTTAAAAAGGACATCGCAAGAGTACAAACTGTACTTACACAGATGGAAAAGAACAGCGCTAATGCCTAATAGAAGGAGGTTTAAGCCATGAGTGAAAGAAATCTAAGAAAAACCAATGTAGGTAAAGTTGTTAGCGACAAAATGGATAAGACAATCGTTGTTGCTATTGAGGATAGCGTTAAGCACCCTCTATATGGTAAGGTTGTAAAGAGAACAGCTAAGCTAAAGGTTCATGACGAGAACAACGAGTGTGGCATTGGCGATAGAGTAAAGATTATGCAAACTCGTCCTCTTTCTAAGGATAAGAGATGGAGACTAGTCGAGATTATTGAGAAGGCTAAATAATTTAGCCCAAGTATAAAGGAGGAATTACTGTGATTCAACAGCAGACCTACCTAAAGGTTGCCGATAACACTGGAGCAAAAGAGTTAATGTGCATCCGAGTTCTCGGCGGTACCAGAAGGAGATACGCAAACAT